>JASHVQ010000213.1 GCA_030044485.1 Methylovirgula sp.
TGGGTCGCCGGCATCGGCAGCGTCGGAATTGGCGGGATGCTGCTCGCCTATAAGCTCGTGCCGCATGTGCGCGGGCGAATTTTGAAATTCATCGATCCGGGCACGAGCAGCGGCGTCGTCGACACTTTCCAGATCGACACGGCGCTCGACAGTTTCTTCGCGGGCGGCTGGTTCGGCAAGGGCCCGGGAGAGGGGACGGTCAAACGCATCCTTCCCGATGCGCATACGGATTTCATCTTCGCCGTGACCGGCGAGGAGTTTGGGATTGTCGCCTGCCTGGTGCTGGTCGCCGTCTTTTGTTTCATCGTCACCCGCGGCCTTATGGGCGCGGCGCGCAACGAGGATCCATTCTGCCGGTTGGCGGCCGCTGGTCTCGTCATGCTCTTCGGCATGCAGAGCGCTATCAACATGGCGGTCAATCTGCATCTCATGCCCGCCAAGGGCATGACCTTGCCCTTCATCTCCTACGGCGGCTCCTCGGTGGTCTCGCTGGCGCTCGGCATGGGGTTCCTGCTCGCGGTGATGCGCAAGCGCCCGCGCGCCGAGATCGTTTTCCGAGAACCCGAGGCGGAACCGGCATGAGCGCCACCGGTCCGGTCCTCATCGCAGCAGGAGGCACCGGCGGACATCTATTTCCAGCCGAAGCGCTTGCCGCCGCGCTGAATGCGCGCGGCGTCGCGGTCGAACTGGCAACGGATTCGCGCGCCAAACTTTATGGCGGCGATTTTCCAGCGCGCGCCGTTCATGAGATTGCCGCCGCGACGCCCAGCGCCGGCTCGCTGGCAGGTCGGGCGAGAGCCGTCCTGACCTTGAGCTATGGCACGCTGACGGCGCTCATCCTCCTGTTTCGCCGTCGTCCTTCTGCCGTCGTCGGGTTCGGCGGCTATCCAACTGTGCCGCCGCTTCTGGCGGCGGCCTTGCTGCGCGTGCCGACGATTCTGCACGAGCAGAACGCCGTGATCGGCCGGGCCAATCGCTTTCTCGCAGGCTTTGTCGATGTCGTGGCGACCGGATTCCCCAGGCTCAAAGGCCTCGCCGCGGAACTCGAGGTCAAGACGGCCTATACCGGAAATCCGGTTCGTCCCGGCGTCCTTGCAGCCGCAAGGACCTCGTACCCGGAGGGAAATCCGTTCCGGCTGCTGGTGATCGGCGGCTCGCAAGGGGCGCGAATCATGGCGGATATTGTCCCCGCCGCCGTTGGCCTGCTGTCCGCTGAAACGCGCCGCGATCTTTGCATCGCCCAGCAGGCGCGCGGCGAGGACGCGGCGAGGGTGAAGGAAGCCTATGCCGGGCTTGACGTTGGCGCCGAAGTCCTGCCGTTTTTTAGCGATTTGCCGGCGCGCATGGCTTCTGCGAATCTGGTCGTCGCGCGAGCCGGTGCATCGACCCTCGCCGAATTGGCCGTTATCGGGAGGCCTGCAATTCTGGTTCCTTTCCCCCACGCGCTCGACAAGGATCAGGCGGAAAACGCCGCCCAGCTCGGCGCAACCGGCGCGGCCGTCGTGATCGACCAGGCGGACTTCACGCCGCAATGGCTGGCAAGGACTCTGACCGGCTTGCGCGCCGACCCGGCGGCTCTGCGCCAGCGCGGCGTCGCGGCGCGGCGTGGCGGGGTGCCCGACGCTGCCGAGCGGCTTGCGGACCTCGTGCTGAAACTGGCGGCTTGAGAGAGCGACCTCGATGAAACTGCCGCGCGAACTCGGCCCCATACATTTCGTCGGCATCGGCGGGATCGGCATGTCGGGCATAGCCGAGGTCCTGATGAACCTCGGCTACAAGGTGCAAGGCTCGGACGTCGCCGAGAACGCCAATGTGCTGCGCCTGCGCGCCAAGGGTGCCGAAATCCATATCGGCCATGACGCCGCAAATCTCGGCGCCGCCGAGGTGGTTGTCGTCTCGACCGCGATCAAGCGCGACAATCCGGAAGTGCAGGTCGCGCGCGAGCGACGCCTGCCGGTCGTGCGCCGCGCCGAAATGCTTGCCGAATTGATGCGACTGAAGCAATGCGTGGCGATCGCCGGCACGCACGGCAAGACAACGACGACATCGCTCGTCGCCGCTTTGCTCGACGCCGGCAAGTTCGATCCGACCGTGATCAACGGCGGGATCATCAACGCCTATGGCACGAATGCGCGGCTCGGCGCGGGCGACGTGATGGTGGTCGAAGCCGACGAGAGCGACGGCACATTTCTAAAGCTGCCGGCGGATATCGCGGTGGTCACCAATATCGACCCCGAACATCTCGACCATTTCGAGACTTTCGAAGCGATCAAGGAAGCCTTTCGCGCTTTCGTCGAGAACATCCCGTTCTACGGCTTTGCGGTCATGTGCCTCGACCATCCCGTGGTGCAAGAGCTCGTCGGTCGCATCGAGGACCGCCGCATTATCACCTACGGCGAAAACCCGCAGGCCGATGCGCGCCTTATGGGCGTCGATCTCGCCGATGGAACATCACGCTTCAGCGTCGTTTTGCGCGATCGTAAAAGCGGCGGCGAAGTCCGATTCGACGACATGCGCCTGCCCATGCCGGGCCATCACAATGCGCTGAACGCGACGGCGGCCATCGCCGTGGCGCATGAACTCGGCATCGGCGCCGCGGTCGTGCGCAGCGCGCTGGCGGGTTTCGGCGGCGTCAAGCGCCGCTTTACGCCGACGGGGGAATGGAAGGGCGTGCGCATCTTCGACGATTATGCGCATCATCCGGTCGAGATCGCCGCCGTGCTGCGCGCCGCGCGCGCCTCGACCAAGGGGCAGGTGATCGCCGTGATGCAGCCGCATCGCTACACGCGGCTTGCCTCGCTCTTCAACGAATTCGCGACCTGTTTCAACGATGCCGACGCGGTGATCGTCGCCGACGTCTATCCGGCGGGAGAAGCGCCGATCGAAGGCGCCGATCGCGACCATCTCGTCGCGGCGCTCAAGGCGCATGGGCATCGCCAAGCGCTGGCCCTGCCGCGTCCCGAAAAATTGGCGGACCTCGTGCGCCCGCTCGCCAAGCCCGGCGATTACATTATTTTTCTCGGTGCCGGCAGTATCACCCAATGGGCCTATGCGCTGCCCGGCCAATTGGCGGCGCGCGGCAAATGATTGTATCTCCCCTCGCATGAGCTTTCCTGATCTTCTGCCGGCGCTGCGGGCCGCGATGCCGGATCTGCGCGGCCGCTGCGAGGGCAATGTCGGCATGGCCGACCTCACCTGGTTTCGCATCGGCGGTCCGGCACAGATCTTATTCGCGCCGGCCGACGAGGAGGATCTCGCTTATTTCTTGAGTAGGCTCGATCCGGCCTTGCCGGTTCTGCCGGTCGGGCTCGGCTCGAATCTTCTGGTGCGCGACGCCGGAATCGAAGGCGTCGTCGTCAGGCTGGGCCGCGGCTTTCACGAAATCCGGGTCGAGGAATCGCGCATCGCCGCCGGTGCCGGCGTGCCCGACGTCAAATTGGCGCAAGCGGCGGCGGATGCCAGTCTTGCGGGCCTCGCCTTCTATCGCGGCATTCCGGGAGCGATCGGCGGCGCGTTGCGCATGAATGCCGGTGCCTACGGCTCGGAGACGAAGGACGTACTCGTTTCCTGCCGCGGCGTCGATCGCGCCGGAAGGCTGCGCAGCTACGCCGTGACCGACATGGGCTTCACCTACCGCCATTGCGGCATTGCGCCCGACGTCATCTTCACCGCGGCGCTGTTTACGGCCCGGCGCGGCGATTCCGCCGCGATCAAGGCGGATATGGTGGCGATCAGCGAAGCGCGCCAAGCCAGTCAGCCCATAAACACCCGCACCGGCGGCTCGACCTTCAAGAATCCCGAAGGCCATAAGGCCTGGCGGCTGATCGAGGCG
>JASHVQ010000214.1 GCA_030044485.1 Methylovirgula sp.
CCGGAACCGAAATTGACGCAAGAAAAATGCAAAGAAGCATCGAAGAAGCAAATCGCATGCATACCCCCAAGCGATCCGTTCGACCGCGGCTCGATGGAATCCACAGACACGTCTCGGGCCGAACCTCTCCTGAATGAACGCCGTTCACTCCAGCCTCAGAAACGCGCCAAGGCGCGCTTGGTTCGCACCCGGAACGCGGCGCGCAAAAGAGGATGCGCGACCTTACCGCTTGGCGAGCGATAAACGGTCGGATCATAGGGCCGATTTGTGCCGCAAAACCGCCAATTGAAAGAAATTGGCACTTGGGCGATAAGGCATTTGGCCGCCCCCCGATCCGGCCGTCCCGTTTCGATCATCGCGCCGCGATGCACCGCCTGGGATTCGCAAAAGCAAGGAGAACATGGATGGCCCGCATCTGCGCCTTCCTGGCAGGCCTTATAATCGTGGCCGCCGCGTTGACATCCGCTACGCCGCTCGCCGCGGACGAATTTTCGTCGTCGCAAAAAAGCGCGATCGAGGCGATCATCAAAGACTACATCATGAAGAATCCGGAGCTGCTGCGCGACGCCATCAACGAACTGGAGGCACGCGACAAGGCCGCCGAAGACCAGGCGCGTAATAAGCTTATCGGCGATCAGCAGGGCCCGCTTTACACCTCGCCCTATCAGGCGATCGTCGGCAATCCGAACGGTAAGGTCACGCTCGTCGAATTCTTCGACTACAATTGCGGCTATTGCAAAAAGATGCTGCCCGATATTGCCCGTCTCATGCAGGACGAACCGGATCTGCGCGTCATCCTGCGCGACTATCCCATTCTCTCCGACGCCTCGGTCGACGCCGCGCAAGTGGCCGCCGCGGTTCGCAATCAGTTCAAGGGCGAGAAATTCTGGGAGTTCCATCAGAAGCTGCTCGGCTCGCGCGGGCCGGTCGGCAAGGAACAGGCGCTCGCCGTCGCCCAGTCGCTCGGCGCCGACATGGACAAGATCGCCAAGGACATGGACGCCCCGACGGTGAAGGAGGGCTTGGACGAATCGGATCGGTTCGGCCATGAGCTCGCCCTCAACGGCACGCCGTCTTACGTAGTCGGCGACGAGGTCATCGTCGGTGCGGTGGGCTACGACGCGCTCAAAACCAAGCTCGACAATATCCGCAAATGCGGAAAGGTCGCCTGTTCCTGACCTGTTCGCGGCGAGCTGCGATCCTCCGCTTCCTTTGCCGCATGAAGCCGGTTAAGGAAGCGGGAATCCGCACGGGTCCCCCAGATGTTCAAGGCCGTCCACGTTCTCAACGGGCCTAATCTCAATCTTCTCGGTACGCGCGAGCCGGCAGTCTACGGACATGAAACGCTGGCGATGATCGAGGCGCGCCTCGCGAAGACATGCAAGGCGCATGGGGTTGCGCTGCATTTCCGCCAATCCAACAATGAAGGCGATCTCGTCTCCTGGGTCCAGGAGGCCGGCAAGGCCGCAGAGCCGGTCATTCTAAACGCCGGCGCCTATAGCCACACTTCGATCGCGCTCGTCGACGCGATCAAAGGCTCGAATGCGCGGGTCATCGAGGTGCATCTCTCCAATATCCACGCGCGTGAAAAATTTCGTCATGTCTCGCGCCTATCACCGGTGGTGCAGGGCGTCATTCTCGGATTCGGCCCGGCCTCTTACGATCTCGCGCTGCAGGCCCTATTGTCGGCGCCGGCCAAGCCCGAAAGTTGAACGGATGACGGACAAGAAGACGGTGCCGGCGCCGGCCAGGATCGACCCGCACTTGGTGGAAACGCTTGGGGAAATCGCCAAGCGCCTCGATCTTTCCGAGATCGAAGTGACGCAGGGCGAATTGAAGATCAAGGTCACGCGCCAGGGCGCCGCCGTTCTCGTCACCCCGGCACTCGCCGCCCCGCCGCCCGTTTCGCTCGCCCCTCCCGCCGCCTGGCCCGAGCCGCTCGCAACCGCCCATCCGGGCGCCGTGAAATCGCCCATGGTCGGCACGGTCTACCTGCGCCCTGCCCCCGATACGCCGCCCTTCGTCGCCATCGGCTCGCAGGTCAAAAGCGGCGACAAGATCCTGCTCATCGAAGCCATGAAGACATTCAACGAAATTAACGCGCCGCGCGCCGGGACCATAACCGCTATTCTGGTCGAAGATGCCCAACCCGTGGAGTTCGATCAGCCGCTTGTGATCATCGAATAGGGCTCGATGCTCGCCTGGGAGCGTTGAGCAGGGCGCGAAGCCTAAGCCAGTCCGAGATATGTTCGACAAGATCCTCATCGCCAACCGCGGCGAAATCGCCCTGCGAATCCTGCGTGCCGCCAAGGAATTGGGCATAGCCACGGTCGCCGTCCATTCGACCGCCGATTCGGAGGCGATGCATGTGAAGCTCGCCGACGAATCCGTCTGTATCGGTCCGCCGCCGGCGCGCGAATCCTATCTCAATATTCCCGCGCTCCTGTCGGCCTGCGAGATTACCGGCGCGGAAGCCGTGCATCCGGGTTATGGATTTCTCGCCGAGAACGCGCGTTTCGCGGAAATTTTGGGCGAACATCAAATCGGCTTCATCGGGCCCAGTCCGGAACATATCCGTCTCATGGGCGACAAGATCGAGGCCAGGCGCACCGCCAAGCGGCTCGGCATTCCCTGCGTTCCGGGTTCGGACGGCGCGGTGACGCCCGCCGACGCCTTGCGCATCGCCAAGGAGATCGGCTTTCCGGTTCTGGTCAAGGCCGCGGCGGGCGGCGGCGGGCGCGGCATGAAGGTGGCGCGCAATCCCGAAGATCTGTCCGACGCGCTCGCCCTGGCGCGCAGCGAAGCCAAGGCGAGCTTCGGCGACGATTCCGTCTATCTGGAGAAGTTTCTCGACAATCCGCGCCATATCGAAATTCAAATTCTCGGCGACGGCGAAGGCCGCGCCATCCATTTGGGCGAACGCGATTGTTCGCTGCAGCGCCGCCATCAAAAACTCTTCGAGGAGAGCCCATCGCCTGCGCTCAACGCCACGCAGCGCCTGGAGATCGGCGAGATCTGCGCCGCCGCCATGCGCCGGCTCAAATACAAGAGCGTGGGGACGATCGAATTCCTCTACGACGACGGGCGTTTCTATTTCATAGAAATGAACACGCGCATTCAAGTCGAACATCCGGTCACCGAAATGGTCACCGGCTTCGATCTCCTGAACGAGCAGATCAAGATCGCCGCCGGCTCTCCTTTGAGCATCGCCCAATCCGACGTCGTCCTGTCGGGCCACGCCATCGAGTGCCGCATCAATGCCGAGGATCCGGTCAGCTTCCAGTCCTCGCCCGGCAAGATCGACTATTACCATCCGCCGGGCGGCCTCGGCGTGCGCGTCGACAGCGCAGCCTATGCCGGCTACACGATCCCGCCGTTTTACGATTCCCTCGTCGGCAAGTTGATCGTCCACGGCCGCAGCCGAAACGAAGCATTGCTGCGGCTGCGCCGCGCTCTTGACGAATTCATCATCGACGGGATCGAGACGACGCTCCCCCTGTTCCGCACGCTGATCCGCAATCCCGACATCCAGAATGGACTCTATGACATTCATTGGCTGGAGAAATTCTTGGCGGGCGGCGGAATGAACGCCCCGTAATAGGTTTTTTCTCTCGATGTCGAAGAGCGGGGAGATTTCGGCGCGATTTCGAGCCCGCGTCTTGACGCCCGGTCGGTAGACAACCCATCTTGGCCTTATGAGTCGACCGCGCGACGATTTCGAGATCACCCCCGACATTCTGCTGCGGGCCTATTCGATCGGCCTCTTTCCCATGGCGGAAAGCGCCGACGACCAGAATCTTTTCTGGATCGATCCCGAGGCGCGCGGCGTCTTTCCGCTCGACCGGATGGTCGTCTCCAAAAAGCTCGCCAGGATAATCCGTTCCGACCGCTTCGAGCTTCGCATCGATTGCGATTTCGAGGCGGTGATCGAAGCCTGCGCCAGCGTCGGGGCGGGACGCGAAAAAACCTGGATCAACCGGCGCATCAAGCGCCTTTACGGCCAGCTTTTCGACCAGGGCAAGGTGCATACGGTCGAAGCTTGGCGCGACGGCGCGCTGGCCGGCGGCCTTTACGGCGTCGTGCTCGGCGCCGCCTTCTTCGGCGAAAGCATGTTTCACCGCCGAAGCGATGCCTCGAAGGTGGCGCTGATCCATCTCGCCGCGCGGCTCGCCAAGGGCGGCTTCCGGCTTCTCGACACACAATTCGTCACTCCGCACCTCGAAACTTTGGGCGCGGTGGAAGTCTCGAAGGAAGATTACCGCGTGATGCTGGCCGAGGCGGTCGCCAAGACGGCCGATTTCTGGATTTGGCCCAAGGGACAAAACATATCGGGCCGCGCCGTCCTCGAGGCTCTGGCCGCGGCGCAGAGCCAAGCGGCGGTTTGGCAGGCTTGAGGCTCAGAATCCTCCGGGATTTTGCGAATCCGGCGTGAAATGATCGCTCGAAGGCGCCGGCTGGGCGCCGGGCGGAACGAAGCCGGGAGGCGGCCCGACCACGATGGGGCCGCTCTGTTGCGGCGGATTTTGGCCGTTCGCTGCGGGCGCCGAATTGGGCGCGCCGGGGCTCGACCCGGGACTCGGCCCGGGACTCGGCCCGGAACTTGGCGGAGCGGAACTTGGCGGAGCGGAACTCTGCGCGCCCGGATTCTGTTCGAGACTTGGCGTGATCGGCTGCGCATTGGGACTGAGCGTGTCGGCATTGTCGGGCTGGCCGATCTCGAGCTGCGGCGCCGTCTCTTGCGTCGCCGAGGTTTCGGCCGGCGCCGGGGCTTGCGCGTTCTGCGGCGGGGTGGCGATCACCTGCTCGCTGCCCTTGCAGTCGGTCAGCCAGATATCATAGACGGGATGATCGAGCGCGTGGAGACCCGGGCTCGCCGCGAACATCCAGCCCGTAAAAATCCGCTTCGTCGTTTTATCCACATTGACTTCGTCGACTTCGACGAACGTGTCGGTCTGCGGCGCCTCGGTCGGGGGTCGCGTGTAGCAGACGCGCTCGGTAATTCTCAGCGAACCGAACTGCACCGTTTCGTCGGTTCCGACTTCGAATGAAATGATCCGCCCGGTGATCTTGTCGAGGCCCGAGAAGACCGCGATCGAATGTTTGATCTTGTCGGCCGCGGCTTCATTGATGCCGACGACGGAGGCGACAGCGAGCCCGGCCAGTCCGAAGAGCAGGCATTTCGCTTTTCTTTTCATGTCCGCGCCAATTTGAGTCTGTCGCATTCACCATGAAACTCCGGCCGCAATAGGGCCGCAACGCCGCGCCTCAGCCGACGATCTCATTGCCCGAGAAGAACTGCGCGATTTCGACCGCCGCTGTCTGCGGCGCATCCGATCCATGCGCCGAATTCTCCCCGACCGAAAGCGCGAACTTCTTGCGCACCGTCCCCTCGGCCGCCTTGGCCGGATCCGTGGCGCCGAGCACGTCGCGGTATTTCTTGATCGCCTCTTCGCCTTCCAGGACCTGTACGACCACGGGCCCTGCCGTCATCGTCTCGACGAGTTCGCGGAAAAAAGGGCGTTGCTGGTGCACGGCGTAAAAAGTCTCGGCTTGGGCGCGCGTCATGCGCACGCGTTTCTGAGCGACGATGCGCAGTCCCGCGGCTTCGATCATGGCATTGATCGCACCGGTGAGGTTGCGGCGTGTCGCATCGGGCTTGAGAATGGAAAAGGTGCGCTCGATCGCCATGCGTGTTGATGACCTTTGATAGCGTGCCGGAACGATATGTGCGGAACTGGCGCGCTTATAACTTCGCGAAGGAGGCTCAGCAAGGAAGGCGCGAAGGCGAGCGCCCAAAGCGCGCTGGACAAGGCGGCGGGCCGTTTCTATAACCGCCCGCGCCCAGCCTGCCCAGGTAGCTCAGTTGGTAGAGCAGCGGACTGAAAATCCGCGTGTCGGTGGTTCAATTCCGCCCCTGGGCACCATGGCGCGCTTAACGCCGCCGATCTGGCCCCTGATGCAGCGCCGCTCGCGGCGCGCCTTTCCCCGCAATTCTTGAGGGAAAGCGCCGCCCGTCGCATTTCGTGCTGGCGATTGCTCAACACCTCCACTTAGTTATTATCGCCAATAGTCCTCATTTCAGCAAAGCCGGACAGAATTGCTCAAGGGGGAGAGCAGAGGCTCGGATGTCGCGTGCGCGCGCCCTTCTCTTTGTCGCTTGTATGTCGGTTGGCGGCTGCGTGAGTTATCAGCCGCAACCCATTTCACCGGCCGTTAGCGCGCGCGACCTCGAAAGCCGCAGTCTCGACAACCCGCGGCTTCGGGAATTCGTGGCGCTCGCCGCGCATGCGGACGTCGAGCCGACCGGCGCGCCCGCCTGGAACCTGACGACGCTGACGCTCGCTGCGCTTTACTATCATCCGGATCTGCAGCTTGCGCATGCCAAGCTCGCCGAAGCCCAAGCCGCGGTGATCACCGCCGGCGAACATCCCAATCCGATCCTCAACTTCACCAATATTGTCGGCCAAGGCCTGGTGCCCGAGGCCATTCCGGTCGGCGCCGCGCCGCTCACCATCGGCCCGATCGTCGATTTCGTCCTGGAGACGTTC
>JASHVQ010000215.1 GCA_030044485.1 Methylovirgula sp.
CGGCACAAGCACGGCGCTGCGCGCCGGCATCGCGATCTTGGCGATCGCCGCGGCGACGATCGCCAGCGCTTTCGTTTTCCAGGCTTTGGGCTATGCGCCCTGCGAACTCTGCCTGAAAGAACGCATTCCCTATTATGCCGGCATGGCGGTCGCCTTGCCGACCGACGTGCTTGCGGCGCGCGGCCCGCGCCGCCTGCTTCCGGCGGCGTTCGCGGCATTGTTTCTGATCTTCGCGGCGAGCACCGTCTTCGGCGTCTATCACGCCGGCGTCGAATGGGGCTTTTGGCCGGGGCCGTCGAGCTGCACCGGGGCGATCGGCCGCGCGACATCGATGCAGGATTTCCTGCATCAGCTCAACAATGCGAAAGTGGTGCGCTGCGACGCGGTGGCGATTCGCATTCTGGGTCTATCGCTCGCCGGCTGGAACGCGGTGATTTCGGCGCTGCTGGCGGGAATTGCAGTTTTTGGGATTGCGCGGGCGCGGTGAAGCGCAACCCTGTCCCACAGGGCCACGGGGAGAGGGGCACCTCACCCCTCCACCACCATCCGCGCTCTTGCCCGCAGCTTTTCCGTTGCGCTCTTCAACTGCCCGCAGGCGGCGAGGATGTCTCTTCCGCGCGGCGTGCGCACCGGGCTTGCATAGCCGGCGGAAAAGACGATCTCGGAAAAGGCCTCGATCTTTTCCCAATCTGAACATTCGTATTTCGTGCCCGGCCAGGGATTGAACGGGATGAGGTTGATCTTCGCCGGGATGCCCTTCAAAAGCCGCACCAGTTGGCGCGCTTCGGCGGGCGAATCGTTGACGCCCTTCAGCATCACGTATTCGAAGGTGACGCGCCGCGCGTTGGAAGCGCCGGGATAGGCGCGGCAGGCCGCGAGCAATTCCTTCAGCGGATATTTTCTGTTGAGCGGCACGAGCCTGTCGCGGAGTTCGTCGCTGACCGCGTGCAGCGAGATCGCCAGCATCGAGCCGGCTTCCGCGCCGAGCGGGGCGATCTGCGGCACGACGCCCGCCGTCGAGACGGTGATGCGGCGCTTGGAGACCGAGAGTCCATCGCCGTCGGCGAGCACGGAGACGGCGTCGCGCACGTTCTCGAAATTGAAGAGCGGCTCGCCCATGCCCATGAAGACCACGTTGCTGATCGGCCGCTGGCCTTCGCCCGGCAGCAGCCCGTCGTTGGGCGGGGTAAGCCCGGGAAAATCGCCGAGCCGCTCGCGCGCCACGATGAGCTGGCCGACGATCTCGGCGCTCGTGAGATTGCGCACCAGCTTCTGCGTGCCCGTGTGGCAAAAGCTGCAGGTGAGCGTGCAGCCGACCTGGCTCGAAATGCAGAGCGTGCCGCGGTCGCTTTCCGGGATATAGACGCATTCGATCTCGGCGCCCTTGTCGTCGGCATCGACGGGCGCGAGGCGCAAAAGCCATTTGCGCGTTCCGTCCTGCGAGATTTGTTCGGCCACGACCTCGGGACGCGCCAGGCTGTAACGGCCGGCAAGCTCGGCGCGCAGCGCCTTGCCGATGTTGAGCATGGCGTCGAAGCGCGTTGCGCCCTGGAAATAGATCCAGTGCCAAAGCTGGCCGGTTCGCATGCGGATCTCGCGTTCCGGCACTCCGTGGCGGCGCAGGATCGCGGCGAGCGCGTCGCGCGTCAGGCCGACGAGCGAGGGACGCGCAGCGTCGGCGTCACAATCCGGCCGCAGAAAGGAGGGTTCATTCATGGCGGGCTTCTAACACGCGAGAGTTTCATTCTCCAGGAGAGACCAAAGGGGACATTCATGCGCGGCCATATTCGATTTGCCCTGGCTTTTTTGACGTTTGCGCCAAGCGCGGCGGCGGCCCAGGCCGCCTTGAAGGATTCGGTGCCGCATATCAGCGTTGTCGGCCATGCCAGCACCGAAGTCATGCCGGACATCGCCACCATCTCGCTTGCCGTCGAGACCGAGAAGCCGACCGCCGCGGAGGCCGCCGCCGCCAATGCAAGCGCCGCGCAAGCCCTCGTCGCCGCCATCAAGTCGCAAGGAATCGAGGGGCGCGACATCCAGACGATTTCCGTGACCCTCTCGCCCGACTACGAGGACGATGCGAGCCGGACCAAAACCGTCTTGCGCGGTTACATTGCGCGCAACAGCCTCGCGGTGCGCGTGCACGCGGTCGACAAGGCCGGGGCGATCGCACGGCGCTTGATCGATGCCGGCGCGAACCAGGTGGAGGACGTGAGCTTCGGTTACGAACACGCCGACGATGCCTATGACAAGTTGCGCGACGAAGCCGTGCGCGATGCGTTGCGCCGCGCCAAGGACTATCTGCCTTCGGTCGGGCTCAGTTTGGGCCGCGTGTTGGAAATTGCCCCGATGGAGGGCAACGTCGGTCTCAGCGCGGCGCCTCGGGCCGCGGCCTATGCGCGTGCCGCGGAAACCAGCATCCCGCTCGAGCCGGGCACGATCACCCTGCAGACCGACGTTCAGGTCACCTGGGAACTTACGCACTAGGCTCGGTCAGCCGGGCTTTCTTTCTTTCGCGCCGAGCGCGTCGGCAAGCCGCCTCTGCGCGGAGCCTGGCCGCAGCGGCCTTTGCTGGCTCGCGTGCGGCGCCCAGCCGGAGAGAAAGATGAGTTCGAACGTCGCGCGCAGGCGGCCGTCGGGGTCGGCATGTTCGCGGGCGTAGATTTCTGCGGCGCGCAGAAAGATGCGCCGCCGCGTCGGCCGGCGCAGTCGCTCGATCAGCGAATTTGTCGCCCCCATGCCGCGCAGATCGGCGAGAAGCGCGAAGAGATGCGGATAGCGCACGGTGAGAGTCTCGACATCGGCGACCGGCAGAGAAAAGCCCGCCCGTTGCAACAGAGCCCCCAGGTCGCGCACGTCGGCGAAAGGGGCGACGCGCGGCGACGTGCCGCCGGCGATCTCGATTTCGGCCGCGGCAAGCGCGCCGCGCAATTCGTCGAGACTTTTGCCGCCGATGAGACAGCCCAAAAAGAGCCCGTCGGGCCGCAGTGCGCGACGGATTTGGGCCAGCGCGCCCGGCAGATCGTTGGCGTTTTGCAAGGCCAGCGCCGAGACGGCGAGATCGAAAGCGCCCGGCTTGAGGGGCAAAAGTTCCTCGTCGCCGACGGCGCGCAACAATTTGGCAGGGCCGGCGGTCGCCAGCAGCGGCGCAAGGCGCACGACCGTCCGGTTTGCTTGCGCGAGGCGCTGGGCGAGATCCGGCAAAGGCGTGCCTATGTCGGCGACCGTCCGGAAATGGCGCTTGACCGCGCCGAGCCTCTCGATCGCCTCGTCAGCAGCGCGGCGCAGCAGGAATTCGGCCGGACCGGCGGCGAGCGCACGGGCGAGCCTGCGCCGCTGCAGGGCGCGGTCGAAGATCAGAAAATCAGCCGGCACGGGTCCATGCTACCGCGCCCAGGGACCGGGCGCGAAGCGCTCAGTTGCGCGACGCCCGGACGCGGGCCGGCAGTTTCGCTTGCCGCAGCGGCAGAGGCATAAGCACCGAGGCTGCGAGGCCGATGCCGATCAGCAGCCACATGGGCGCGCAGGCGAGAAAAAGCACGAGATTGGTCAGCATCGTAGCCTCCAGGCGGGTTGGTCGGCGTGGGTCCCTTTCCCTTGAGTCGTGCGATGCCGCGGTCAGGTTCACGCGACATGCGCTTTTCTCGAGGCTCTGGCGTCTGCCGCAAGCTCCACTATCCTGGGCCCTATGACCCATGGGACGGATGCGCCTTGCCCTCCCGACGCTCTCGGCCGAGCGGCATCGGCCCTGCGCCATCGCCTCGCGCGCCTGGCGGCGGGGGCGCTCGATCTGCTTTTTCCGCCCGCGTGCCTCGCCTGCCATAAAGCGATCGCCGCGCATGGCGCGCTTTGCCCCGCCTGCTGGGGCCGGATCAATTTCATCGAAAAACCCTATTGCGAACGGCTTGGCACGCCTTTCCCCTACGATCTCGGCATCGAAGGCCTGCATTCGCCGGAGGCCATCGCCAATCCGCCGGTCTATACGCGGGCGCGCGCCGTCGCGCGCTTCGAGGAAGGCCCGGCGCGCGTCCTGGTGCACCGGCTGAAATACAGCGATCGCCTGGAGCTCGCCTGGCCGCTCGGGGCCTGGATGGCGCGCGCCGGACAGGAAATTCTCGTCGCGGCCGATGTCATCGTTCCGGTGCCTCTGCATCGCCGTCGGCTCATTTGGCGGCGCTTCAATCAGGCCAATGCGCTCGCCCTTGGCGTGGCGCGCTTCTGCGGCAAGCCGGTCGATCCGTTCGCGCTCGTCCGCGTCAAGCCGACCGCGCCGCAAGTCGGCCTCACGCGCGCGCAGCGGGCCACAAACGTCCAGGGCGCCTTCGCCGTGCCGGAAGAAGCGCGACCTTCGGTCGAGGGCCGCGCCGTCGTCCTCGTCGACGACGTGATGACGACGGGCGCGACGCTCAACGCCGCGGCGCGCGCCTTGCTGCGCGGCGGAGCAAAGCGCGTCGATGTGCTCGTCTTCGCGCGGGTTGTGACGGGCGCTTGAATGCTCCTATAGTCGGCGCAAGGCCGATCATGTCCGCTTCCGGAATCCGCATCTACACGACGCGCGCCTGCCCTTATTGCCGCATGGCCAAGGAGCTTCTGCGCATGCGCCATCTCGCCTACGAGGAAATTTCCGTCGACGACGATTTCGAGGCGCGCGCCGAAATGGCGCAAAGAGCGCAGGGCCGCAGCACCGTGCCGCAAATCTTCTTCGGACAAACGCACATTGGCGGCTGCGACGAGCTCTACGAGCTCGATTCGAGCGGCCGGCTCGATGCGCTCATCGCCACCCTGGCGCGTTAGGCGCTTAGGCGCGGCGCGCGGCGACCAGCATGTAATTCACGTCCGTGTCGCGGCTCTGTTGCCATTTTCCGGCGAGCGCATTGAAGATCACGCCCGTTTCGTCGATGACCTGGAGCCCGGCCTCGTTGAGCGCCGCGGCGAGTTCCCGCGGCGTGACGAAATGCTCCCACTTGTGCGTGCCCTTTGGCAGCCAGCCCAGCACATATTCCGCCCCGACAATGGCGAGCGCATAACTCTTGAGCGTGCGGTTGAGCGTCGCCACCACGCAAAGCCCGCGGGGCCGCACCATGCGCGCCGCAGTTCCGATAAACGCTTTCAGATCGCGCACGTGCTCGACCACTTCCATGGCGAGCACGACGTCGAACGTCCGGTCCTGCGCGGAGAGCGCTTCGGCGGTCGTGCAGAGATAATCGACGCCCAGCCCCTGCTGTTCGGCGTGGCGGCGCGCGACGCGGATATTGGCGGGCGCCGGGTCGATCGCAGTCACTTCGGCGCCAAGTCGGCTCATGGCTTCCGACAGCAGGCCTCCGCCGCAGCCTATGTCGAGCAAGGCGAGACCTTCGAGCGGCCGCCCCGCCCCTTGTTTGCCGAAGTGCCTGCTTAAGAAGCGTTCGAGATATTCGACGCGCACCGGATTGAAGCGGTGCAGCGGCCGCATGGGTCCGTCCGGATTCCACCAATTTTCCGCGAGCCTGTCGAAACGGGCGACTTCTTCGGGGTCTATGCTCGGATCGCTTCCTTGCGGGGGCGGCATGGGAATTCCTTTGCAAAGCGAACGCGCCAATTTGACTTGATCTGCCGCTCGTGTATAGGCGGCGCAGCCTTGCGGCGCGAGCGCTCCGGTCGCCGCGGCGCCATCAATTCGCTCTCGTATGGAAAGACTTGCCGGACCCTATGGCCCGCCTCGTGATGAAATTCGGCGGCACTTCCGTTGCCGGGATGGAGCGCATTCGCAATGTCGCGCGACACGTCAAGCGGGAGGTCGATGCCGGCGCGGAAGTCGCGATCGTCGTCTCCGCCATGGCGGGCAAGACCGACGAACTGGTCGCGCTGTGCAACGCCGCCTCGAACCACTACGACCCGCGCGAATATGATGCGGTCGTTGCCTCCGGCGAACAGGTCTCGGCAGGACTGCTCGCCATCGTGCTGCAAGCCATGGGGATCGCGGCGCGTTCCTGGCAAGGCTGGCAGATCCCGATTCTGACGACCAGGGCGGGGGGCGCGGCGCGCATCTCCAGCATCGAGGGCAACTCGATCATCGCCGCCCTCAAGGCCAAGGAGGTCGCGGTCATCGCCGGCTTCCAGGGCGTCAATGAGGAGACGGACCGCGTCACCACGCTCGGGCGCGGCGGGTCGGATACGAGCGCGGTGGCGATTGCGGCGGCCATCAAGGCCGACCGCTGCGATATATATACCGACGTCGACGGGGTCTATACGACCGATCCGCGCGTTGTCCCGAAGGCGCGCCGGCTCGAACGGGTGACGTGCGAGGAAATGTTGGAGATGGCCTCGCTCGGGGCCAAGGTCATGCAGGTCCGCTCCGTCGAACTCGCCATGGTGAAGCGGGTCAAGACCTTCGTGCGCTCGTCGTTCGACGATCCAGCAGGCCCGTGCTCCGGCACCTTGATTTGCGACGAGGAGGATATCGTGGAACAGCAGGTGGTAACCGGCATCGCCTTTTCGCGCGACGAGGCGCAGATCACGTTGCGCCGCGTCGCCGACCGGCCGGGTGTTGCCGCTGCGATCTTCATGCCGCTGGCGGAAGCCGGCATCAATGTCGACATGATCGTTCAGGTCGCTTCCGACGACACGGTCACGACCGACATCACCTTTACCGTGGCGAGCGGCGATTTCGACCGCGCCCGCGCCATTCTCGAGAAGAACAAGGCGCAAGTCGGCTATGCTGCGCTGCAAGGCGCGAGCGACGTGGCGAAAGTCTCGGCCATCGGCATCGGCATGCGAAGCCATGCCGGCGTGGCGGCCATCGCCTTCAAGGCGCTGTCCGAGAAAGGCATAAATATCAGGGCCATTACCACATCCGAGATCAAGTTCTCGGTGTTGATCGACGCCGCCTACACCGAACTCGCGGTGCGCACGCTGCATTCGATCTACGGCCTTGACAAAGGCTAGCGCGATCCGCGCCGGCGTGGTCCGGCTCACGCTTGCGGTCCGGACTTTGCATTAGCTATAGGTTCGGATGCGTTAGGCTGTCTGAGCCCGACGGGCATGGGCATATCGCGGTCGCATCAAGTTTATGCAGTAGGCGTAGATTTGTTCGCTGCTGGCCGTTCCCGCTATTCCCTTAGGGCGCCTCAGCGGCGAAGCCGCCAGGCGGCCCAAATGCCTTGGAATATTTTTGGGAAACCTGCCTCCGAAATGATTCGGCCTGGCCGTCTCGAAGCGTGAGGCTCCGCAAGAGGAACTGGCCATGCGTGGCCCCATCGGCGGACCGCGACTGCTGCTGCGACGGCTTCGCGAGGTCATGGCGGAGCCGATCAGTCCGCAGGACCGGCTCGACAAGATCGTCGTCCACATCGCCGCCAACATGGTGGCCGAGGTGTGCTCGGTCTACGTCTTGCGCGCCGACGGACGGCTCGAACTCTTCGCCACCGAAGGTTTGAACCGCGAAGCCGTCCACTTGACCACCATGCGCAAGGGCGAGGGTCTCGTCGGCTTGATCGCCGAGACGGCCGAGCCTCTGGCGCTCGCCGATGCGCAGCATCATCCGTCCTTCTCCTACAAGCCGGAAACGGGCGAGGAGATCTATTCGTCGTTCCTCGGCGTGCCGGTGCTGCGCGGCGGCATCACGCTCGGCGTGTTGGTCGTGCAAAACCGCGTGCGGCGTATCTATTCCGAAGAGGAAATCGAAGCGCTGCAGACGACGGCGATGCTGCTCGCCGAAATGGTCGCCTCGGGCGAGCTGCAGGCCATCGGCCTGCTCGACGCCGAGATGGCTCTGCATCGGCCGCTGGCGCTGAAGGGCGTGCCGATCGCCGAAGGCGTGGGCCTCGGCCACGTCGTGCTTCACGAGCCGCGCGTCATCGTCAAACAGCTTGTGGCCGAGGATGTGAAGGCCGAAACGGAGCGGCTGGAAGCCGCGATCAACGCCGTGCGCCAGTCGATCGACCAGCTGATCGAACGTGGCGACGTCGGCCCGGGCGAGCATCGCGAAGTGCTCGAAGCCTTTCGCATGTTCGCTTACGACCGCGGCTGGATCCGCCGGCTGCGCGAGGCGGTCGCCACCGGCCTTACCGCCGAGGCGGCGGTCGAACGCGTGCAGAGCGACGCGCGCGCCAAGTTGCAGCGCCAGACCGACCCTTATATGCGCGAGCGCCTGCACGATCTCGACGATCTCGCCAACCGGCTTCTCTATCAGCTCGCCGGCCGCAGTTTCGTGACCGCGCATGAAGATCTGCCGGAGAATGCCATCATCGTGGCGCGCACCATGGGGCCGGCGGCGCTGCTCGACTACGACCGCACCAAGCTGCGCGGCCTGGTGCTCGAAGACGCCGGCGCCTCGAGCCATGTCGCCATCGTCGCGCGCGCGCTTGGCATAGCCAGCGTCGGCGAAGTGCCCAATATCGCCGCGCTCGTCGAGCCGGGCGACGCGCTCATCGTCGATGGGACGTCCGGCGACGTCCACGTGCGCCCGCCGCAGGACATCGAAAACGCCTATGCCGAGAAGGCGCGCCTGCGCGCCCGCCGCCAGGAACGCTATCACAAGCTGCGCGATAAGCCGGCCGTCACCAAGGACGGCGTGACGGTCGAGCTGCACATGAACGCCGGCCTGCTCGTCGACCTGCCGCATGTCGTGGAGACCGGCGCGGCCTCGATCGGCCTTTTCCGCACCGAGCTTCAGTTCATGATCGTCTCGCAGTTCCCCGGCATGCGCCAGCAGCAGGCCTTCTACAAGGCCTGTTTCGACGCGGTGCCGGGCAGGGCGATCACCTTCCGCACGCTGGACATCGGCTCCGACAAGGTTCTGCCCTACATGACGCGGGTCGAAGAGCAGAATCCGGCGCTCGGCTGGCGCGCCATCAGGATAGGGCTCGATCGGCCGGCGCTGCTGCGCATGCAGTTGCGGGCGCTGCTGCGCGCCGGCGCGGATCGCGAAGTGCGCATCATGTTTCCGATGATCGCCACGGTTTCCGAATTCGAGGCCGCCAAGGCGCTCGCCGAGCGCGAGGTCGCCTACCTCAAACGCCATGAACATCGTCTGCCCGCCGATCTCAAGCTCGGCGCCATGGTGGAAGTTCCGGCCATCCTGTGGCAGCTCGACGAGATCTGCGCGCGCGCCGATTTTCTTTCGGTCGGAACCAACGATCTCATCCAGTATTTGTTCGCCGCGGATCGCGACAACAAGCGCGTCGCCGCCCGTTTCGATTCGCTTTCTGCGCCCATTCTGCGCGCCTTGAAGATCATCGTCGAAAAGGCCGCCAAATCGAAGACCCCGCTGACGCTGTGCGGCGAGATGGGCAGCAAGCCGATCGAGGCGCTCGCTCTGCTGGCCATCGGCTTCCGCTCGCTCTCGATGTCGCCGGCGGCCATCGGCCCGGTCAAGGCGATGATCCTGGCGACGGACCTCGAAGCGGCGAGCAAATTCGTCAACGGGCGCATTGAGGCGCGCGACGGTACGCATTCGCTGCGCAACGAGCTGCATCGCTTTGCCGAGGCGCACCGCATTCCGGTGTAGGGCGACGCCCAGCCGCGCGGCGCCCCTTCTCAAGCGGCGCGCGACGGCTTAACTTTGATCCATCCTTCGCCTTGTTTAAGTCCATGCTGCCGCAAGACAAGCTCGATCTCATTTTGCGCCGCCACGCGGAGATTTCCGACCGGCTGGCGAGCGGCCCGGGCTCGGCCGTGTTCGTGGCGCTGTCGCGCGAGCTTGCCGAGATCGATGACGTCGTCGCCGCGATCCGCGATTATCGCGGCGAGGAACAGGAGATTGCCGGCATCGATGCGATCCTGGCGGACCCGAAGCTCGAGCCGGAGATGCGGGGGCTTGCGGAAGCCGAGCGGCAGGAGGCGCGCGCCAGGCTTTTGGCGCTCGAACAAAAGCTTAGGGTCGCGCTTCTGCCCAAGGACGCAGCCGACGAGAAAAGCGCCATTCTCGAAATTCGCGCCGGCACGGGCGGCGACGAAGCGGCGCTATTCGCGGGCGACCTGTTTCGCATGTATCAGCGCTACGCCGAACTCAAAGGATGGCGCGTCGAGGTTCTTTCGGCGAGCGAGGGCACGCTCGGCGGATTCAAGGAAATCATCGCCGAGATCGAAGGCCGCGGCGTCTTTGCGCGACTCAAGTTCGAATCGGGCGCGCATCGCGTACAGCGCGTCCCCGAAACCGAGACGCAGGGCCGTATCCATACGTCCGCCGCGACCGTGGCAGTTCTGCCCGAGGCGCAGGATATCGACGTCGACATCAACGAATCGGACCTCAGGATCGACACGATGCGCGCCCAAGGCGCCGGCGGCCAGCACGTCAACAAGACGGAATCTGCAATTCGCATCACGCATCTGCCGACGAACACGATCGTCTTCGTGCAGGACGAGCGCTCGCAACACAAGAACCGGGCGCGAGCCATGGCGTTGCTGCGCGCCCGCCTTTATGACATGCAGCGCCAGAAGCGCGATGCCGAACGCGCCGCCGACCGGCGCGCCCAGGTCGGCTCCGGCGACCGTTCGGAACGCATCCGCACCTATAATTTCCCGCAAGGGCGAGTGACCGACCACCGCATCAATCTGACGCTTTACAAGCTCGACAAAGTGTTGGGCGGCGAGGCGCTCGACGAGGTGATCGACGCGCTGATCACCCAGCATCAGGCGGCCTTGCTGGCGAGCGACAAATAATTCGTCAATCGAATCCCGGCGGCTCGTCTTTGCGGCGCGCAGCCGCGTGACGCGGCGTCCAAAGGTCTTGCCCCTGAAGAAGGCTCACAAAAACGCCGGCAAGAAAGGCATCGAGCGCCGCAAAGAGAATGTTGACGGCGAGTTCGTCCGGCGGCCAAATCCAACCGTGCCTGTAGAAGAAGGTCGACATCACCAGCGCGCCGACGGCGAGCGCCACGAGCGCGCCGAAAGAGGTCGCGCGCGGGACAAGCGTCAGAGCGAGAAGCGGTGCGACAAGCGCCGCCGAGATCGCAAGGGCGAGCCCAATGGCTTGCCGCGGGTCGCCGCTCTTGCCCGAGAGA
>JASHVQ010000216.1 GCA_030044485.1 Methylovirgula sp.
CCGCGGGTGCCGCACTGGCGGGCGCGGGAGGCGTCGTCGAAACCGCCGGCGCGGCGACCATCGCCGGTATCGGATGCGACACGTCCCAGATGCGTCCCGTCGTATCGAACGAGGCGTCGACCACGCTGTCGCCGTCCGGGCTGAAGCGGACGCGACTGACCTCTCGCCCGTGGCCGCTGAGAACCATGAGGCAATTGGCGGTCGTCGCGTCCCAGATCCGCGCCGTCCCGTCGTAGGAGGCGGTTGCGATACGCTTGCCGTCGGGGCTGAACGCCGCGAACATGACGGCGCGGCCATGACCCGAAAAGGTCATCAGGTTGGCGCCGGTATTCGCATCCCAAAGTATGCCGCGCTTGTCGGTCGAGCCGGTGAAGATCTTTTTTCCATCGGGGCTGAAGATGGCGAATTCCACGGCGCGCGTATGTCCGATCAGCGAGGCGATCAGCGCGCCCGTGTCATTGTCCCAGATGCGCGCCGTCTTGTCTGTCGAGGACGTGGCGATGCGCTTGCCGTCGGGGCTGAAGCTAACGCCGGAGATAAGGCCGTTATGCCCGGCGAGCGTATAGATGAGATTGCCTGTGGCGGCGTCCCAAACCTTGGCCGTGTGGTCGCTCGAGCCGGTGAGCACGCGCCTGCCGTCGGGACTGAAGACGGCGTGCATGACCGGGCCGGCATGGCCGGTCAGAACGGCGATCGAAGCGCCCGTCTCGGCATTCCAGATCCGCGCCGTCGAGTCGCGCGCCGCGGTGACGACGAATTTGCCGTCCGGGCTATATTCGGCGTCCTCCAGCGGATCGGTGTGGCCGCTGAGCGTCAAAAGAAGCTTGCCGGTCTTTACGTCCCAAATCTTCGCGGTGCTGTCCTGCGCGGAGGTCAGCAGCCGAGTTCCATCGGGACTGAACCTGACAGTCTTGATCGCCTCGCTGTGTCCGGTCAGCGTCAAGATGAGCGCCCCTGTCTTTGCGTTCCAGAGTTTCGCGGTCTTGTCGCTCGACGCCGTCGCCACAAGTTTACCGTCGGGACTGAAGACCACGTCGGTGAGGTCGCTCGTATGGCCGGACAGCGTGATGAAATGCGCGGTCGTTTCGTCGCCGAGCGCGCCCGTCGCGGCGGCCGGCAGGATGGCGAGAAGTACAAGGGCAAATGCCCCTAATGAGATAGCTGCGCCCGACAGTCCGCGTCTTTTGGAAGCCGATTGCCGATCACCGCGAAGGAAGACGGTCTTCATTTTCTTTGTCCTTCTGCGTTGTTTGTCCTTCCGCGTTCGAGGACGAATAATGTCGGATCGGCCCGTTTCCGACGCGATCCGCGCGGCTGTCATTATTTCGTGGTGCAATCCTTGAGTTGGTCGCGCTCGATGGAGAAGATCTTGCCTACCTCGACGCTGATTGACTTTGCGGTGCAGACTTTTCCATCCTCAAATGTGAGGCGGGCGTCATAGGTTCCGGTGGCGACGTCCTTGACCGGCAGGCGTTCGTCGTCGTCGACCGAATTGTCATCGCTGTTCTTGCACTGATCCGGACCCCAATTGGCGGTCCCCGCCGGCGCAAGCTCGAACTTCACGACGGTGTCCCCGGTAATGTTCCAGAATTTCGTCTGCACGGCGGCGAGCGCGTTCGACGCTACGGCAACGAGGCCGATCGCGACGGCCCCCGCCATCCCCTTCGACAATCGACGCCGCATGCGCGACACTCCCAGCAACTTCCGGCAAATCTCGGATCAGGGCCGCACCACAAGCCCCCAGGGCAGCCGCCCGACGGGCACAGATTTTACCGCCTTCAACGCGGCAACATCGACGAGCGTGATGTCGTTCGTGAGACCGTTGGCGGAATAGAGTTTCGAGCCGTCCGGGCTGAGCACCGCATGCCATGGCCGCTGGCCGACGAGAATGTAGTCGACGACCTTGTAGCTCGACGTGTCGACGACCGCCAAGCGGTTTGCCTTTCCGAGGCAGATGAACGCCAGCTTGCCGTCCTTGGTAAAGTTGATGCCGACCGGCCCGATGAGCTCGGGGCGCACGCCCGGGATCTCGAAGTTGATGACCTTGACGATCTTGTAGGTCTTCGCGTCGATGACGGAAACCGTGCCTCCCACCTCGGACGAGACCCAAACGTAGGCGCCATCATGCGTGAATTCGGCATAGCGGGGGCGCGAGTCGACGAGAATATTGGCCACGACCTTGTAGTTCTTGGCGTCGATGAAATGCGCCATGCTGGTCGATTCGGAGGTTGCCACGACCATGCCGCCGTCCGGGCTGACCGCCATGCCCTCGGGTTCGACGCCGATCGGCACTTCCTGCGTAACGTCGCCGCTCTTGTAATCCATGATGGTCACGAGACTGTCGTCCTCGTTGGCGATGTAAAGCGTCTTGCCGTCGGGAGAAATATTGAGAAGCTCGGGATCGGGGCCTGAGTCGAGCAATCGCGTGACCTTCAGCGAGTTCGCGTCGATGACGGCCAATTGGGCGTCGTCGCCCAGGCAGACGACGATATCCTTCTTGTCCGGCGTGATGATGATCCCGCGCGGCCGATGGCCGACCTGGATCGTCTGCACGAGTTTCAGGCTGTCGCCGTCGACGACGGAAACGGTGTCGTCCTTCTCGTTGGTCACGAAGATCAAGTAAGCCTTCGCCTGCCCGGCCGAGAAGCCGGTCATCAGCGAAGCCAGGCAAAGCGAGGCGAGGAAATAAACCGAGGTCTTGCGAAGCATATTCATCGCTGGGCGTTTCCGATGCTATTTGTTCAGCCGGCATTTCGTCTCCGGCTGATCGTAGCCGAGAGTATCCGTCAGATATTTTGGATGCAGAAATCCCTCTTGCGGCGAGATCGAGACGAGATCGCGCGCGCTGGCCAGAAGCACGGGCTGGCGCAATTGCAAGTCCCAGTTTCGGAAATTCATTCCCTCGCCCTTGTAGCCATCCACGCCGAATGCGTCCGACAGAAAATAATTTCGGATATCCTCCGGCTTCGCGGAATTGATGCGCAGCGTCGCTTCGCCGATCGAGCGGACCGCGAGCCAGCCGGCATAATCGCGCTCCGTCATGATGCGTCCGACTTCGCGCTCGAAGCGATGCTGCAATTGCGTGCCGCCATATTCCTCGAATGACCGATGCCAGGCGACGGCGATCAGGCCTTGGGTGCCGACCACGGGACGCGGATCCCAGGTGCGATAGGGCAGATATTCGCCGAAGGTTTCGCTTTCGTCGGAGACAAAGACGACGTCATAGGGCGGCGCGCTTTGCGTCAACAACGGCATCTGTTGCTGAATTTCCTGGTGTCCGGTATCGGTGCGCCGCGACCCAGCCGCGTAAGCATAGGTACGCTCGTCGACGATCGTCGCACCATAGCGCATCGCGGTGCGTTTGACGGCGGCCGCATAGCCGAGATCGGCGGGGTTCTTGCCGGTGATCAGCAGCCAGCGCGGCCACTTCTTCCAGATGAGATATTGGCCGAGAGCGTCGGTGCGCATCGCCCAGCTCGGCAGAATATGGAAGACGTTGGCCCGGCAATCTTCCTGTCTGAGACTGTCGTCGCTGGTGCGAATGTCGAGGATGATCGCGTTCTTCGCCTCGGGCATGTCGGCGAGCGCGAGAAGATCGTCCTTTTCGAGATCCGCGACGACGAGGTTCTGGCCGCCGGCAAGCGCCGCTTTCGCCTTGCCTTTGAAATCGTCGTCGAGGCTCAGGATCAATTCGGAAAGGCGAAAGTCCTGATTGACGAAGTGCCCCGTCCGGTTGTTGTCCTGGATGGCGATCCTGGCGCCCTGAATGCCCTTGTCGGTGACGATCTTGTCCAAAAGCGACAGCGGCTCCGGCTCGACATATTGGCGGCCGATGTAAAGCATATTCACGTGCAACAGCGGCGGCTGCGCGGGGCCGGGGGCCGGAGCTTGTTGCCCGGCGGGGGCTGGCGGCGGCTGTTGCGCCGCGCCCGGAATGAGGCTGGCGATGAGCGGAAAGGTTCCGCCCATCGCCACCAGGACCACCCGCATGGCCAGCCGACGCCAAGCGCCGGGCAGGCGCAGGCAAACGCGCCTACGAAGTCTCACCCGCCGCTCCGCTCGAAGTCGCCCCCCTCCAAGAACGCCTCCAGACGATCATAAGCACCGTTCACTTGTGGGTGTTTTCGTAGGCCTGAATCTTCACCCAGCTGATGACTTTCCAAAGATCGTCGGGTTTGAGGATGATCGAGCCGAACGACGGCATTGGCGCGACGATGTTTTCGATCGCCTGGCGGGTAAAGCCCTGGCGTTGCAGATCGTCTGAGCCCAGCGCGACGAGCCGGAACAGCGTGTCGTCGGCGTCGCCATAGATCCATATGCCGTTTGTGATGGGCGGGCACATGCCGCCGCCGCCGCCGCCGCCATGACAGCCGGGGCAGCCAAAGCCGGAGAACAGCTTGTGGCCTTCGTCGGCGAGCGCCTGATCATGCGAATCTTCTTGGGCCTTGTAGGGATTTACGAGCGTGCCGACCTTCGATGTCTGGGCCATGTAGAGCGGCGTCCCCGGCGCGCCCGTCACGGGCATCGGCCCCGACGACGGAGCGGCCTCGCAGACGATCGCGGCGCCCTGCAAATGGCAGCTGTTTTTCTCAATGGGAGCTGGAGGCGCTGTCCCCGGCGCCATCGTCTGCGCGTGAGCAGCTATTGCGAACATCGTGCCGATGGCGAGACCGACACCCAGGACAATCCCCGACGCACTCCTGACCATAACCCCTCCTCCACCTTTTGCTGCAGGTCACGCCTGCGGCCATGCATTACTTAAGGCAGCCCCGCCCCGGGCCTGGCTGCAGCGACGTTATGCTAAGCGGTCGGTTTCTGCCATGGAAATGATTGATACGCAAATGCATATCGCCCCGATTGCATTGCAGCATCGTGGCGCTCCTCATTTGCCGCTACCGCCGGCCTGCTGCATCAGCCGGATAAGGCTGACAACCGTATCGTTGCCATTTTCGGTGGCAAAATCGAGCGCCGTCTTGCCTTCCGGCGACTTCTTGGCGGCGTCTGCGCCGGACTGAAGGAGCAGCCCGACAATCGGGGTGTTGTCATGGGCGGCCGCCAGCATGAGCGCGGTGACGCCCGAAGTGCTGACCGCATTTACGTCGGCGCCATGCGTAATGAGCGCGCGCGCGACCTGCAGCGCATCCGGATAATGCGGATCGAGCGACAGATGCTCCAGCTCATGGCGCTGGCCGGAGATCGACACTTCATACGGCTCCCGGCCGGCGGCCACCATCAGCGGCGTCAGCCCCAGCGTCGTGCTCTTCGTGTTGAGTTTGGCGCCGGCGTCGATCAGCGCCAGTGCCGCCTTCATGTCGTCGTTGGCGATCGCGAAGGCGAGCGGCGTGGCGCCGTCCGATGTCCGGCTCTCCAGGTCCGCGCCGCGCGCGATGAGAGCCTTCAAGGTCGGCACGTCGTCCTGCGCCACCGCGTCGAGCACCGGCGTCATGCCGTCGCTGCCGCGTGCGTTGGGATCGGCATGGTGATCGAGAAGAAACTTGACGAGATCCGGATCCTTCTGCAGCACCGCGATGTTGATCGGCCTGTCGCCCTGCTCGTTGACTTTGTTGACGTCCACGCCCTTGTCGATGAGGAACGCGACCCGCTGCATATCGGAAGCGAGAATGGCGTCGTCGAATTCTTCGTTGACGTCGGCCCCCGCCGCCAGCCAGCTCTTGAGCTGGTCCAAGGTCACGGAAGACTTGTCGTCGGACGGCGGCGGAGGCGGCGGCTGCGTATAGACGCCATGCGCCGGCAGGTCGCCCTCGATTACGCAGTCGCTGCATTGCACGAGCGGGACGCCGTAATCGCGCAGCACCTTCTCGATTTCGGCCTTCTTGTCCTCGAGGGCGTAATCGATCTTGTATTTCAGTACGCGCTCCTGCGGCTGAACGCCGAGTCCGAGCTCGAATTCAAGCGGAAAGTCGTTCTCCAACAGATTGACCGGCTGAAGAATGATCGGCGATTTCTTGACCGCCTTGTAATAGCCGGCGAACGGACCCCAGACGGCGGCGATGTCGAGACCGCCGTCGATCATCTGCTGCACCTGATATGAGGGCTGATCCTTGGGATTGATATCGGCGTCGTGGCTCACCGGCTGGAGCACGATATTGTCGGTGATGCCGTGCTGTCGCAAAACCTGGCGGATCGCCGAAATCTGGTAGACGCCGATCCTGAGCGTCTTGAGCCGCGGGTCGTCGAAATTCTTGATGTTGTAGTTGTCCTTGGCGCGATAGGCGAAGACGAAGGTCGTCTTATAGACCGGCTCCGACATGAGGACGCCGTCGTAATCCATCGGCAGGTCGATGAGCACGTCGCATTTGTCGTCGCCGAAGGTCTCGCGCATCATGCCGCGCTCGATATAGGGGCGCCAAAAATATTCGACGTGCGTGTTCATATCCTGGGCAAGGATGTCGAGAATCTTGTTCCAATAGCCCTGTTGCTGTTCGTTGGAGATCGGCATGTCGCCGGGGTCGGCGCAGACGCGCAGCGCCGGCAA
Organism: Methylovirgula sp.; assembly: GCA_030044485.1. Classification (GTDB taxonomy): domain Bacteria; phylum Pseudomonadota; class Alphaproteobacteria; order Rhizobiales; family Beijerinckiaceae; genus Methylovirgula. The sequence continues at coordinate 6,497 of JASHVQ010000216.1, forward strand.
AGTCATGCGCCGCGCCGCCGCCCGAAGCGCGGCACGGTCGCCGGCGCTGAGCGGCTCGTAGGAATCGATCTTGCGCAAGGCTTCGGCGAGCGCCCTGTCTTCCCGCGCCATGCTTTCTTGTTGCTGCGTGGTGCTCGGCGGCTGCGCGGCCGGATCTTCCGGTTCAGTGGCGTCTTGCGCGAAGCAGGTCAGGGCGATGAAGCAGGGAGCGGCGAAGAGGGCGGCTTTGAACGCGACCTTGGCGTTCTTCACAAAGGTCAGAATCATCTGAGCGACACGACGTAAAGGCCTGAACGTGGCCTTAATTGATAAAAGCATTGACGCCCGAGCCAAAGGCTCGGGCGCCAACAGGGTTCAGTCGGATATATACCCTTACTGGTAGACGCGGAAGGTGGAAAGCATTCCACCTTGCGGGATCATGGCGAGGCCCGCGGCCTTCGTCATGGCCGTTGCACCGATCGCACCGAACTTGTCGTTGAGATCGAGGCCGGCCGTGACGGGCAGACCGATCCAGCCGCCGATGCCCGACAGGATGGACACATACTGCACACCGTTCACCTTGTAGGTGATCGGGTTGCCGATGATGCCCGAGCCGAGCTTACGCTGCCAGAGGATCTTGCCGCTGTCGCGATCGACGGCGCGGAAGTCGCCGCCAAGGCTGCCGTAGAACACCAGGCCGCCGTCCGTGTTGAGCGAGCCGCCCCAATTCGGATACGGATCCGGGATGTCCCAATCGGCCTGGCCGGTGATCACGTCAAACTTCTTCAGTCTGCCGGTCACACCAGGCTTCTCCGGATACATGAAGACGTTGGCAAACACATAGACCACGCCTTGCTGCGTGCTCGTACGGGTCTGCGGTTCGTCGGTCATGCACCAGTTGTTGGTGGGCATATAGAACTTGGTCGGATCTTTGGGATCGACCGAGCCCGGCTGCTGGTCCTTACCACCCATCGCCGACGGGCAAGCCTGAACGGTCTTGCCGACTTCGAGCGGTGAGTGTTCCGGGACCTTGATCGGGCGGCCGGTCTTGAAGTCGATCTTCTCGGCCCAGTTCACGGTCACATATTTGTGGGCGCGAACCAGAGTGCCGTCGGTCCGGTCAAGGACGTAGGCGAAGCCGTTACGATCGAAGTGCACGAGAGCCTTGAGGGCCTTGCCGTCCACGTTCGGCATATCGACCAGGAAGTTCTCGTTGATGCCGTCATAGTCCCATTGATCGAACGGCGTCATCTGGTATGCCCAGATCGCGTCGCCCGTATCGGCGTTACGGCAGAAGATGGTCATCGACCACTTGTTGTCGTACTTGCCGGAGTTGCAGCCAGACTGCGTCAGCGGGTCTTCCGCGCAGCGATAGCCGGGGCTCCACAGGCCGGGGTTGCCGGTCGAGTAGTAGACGTATTTCAGGTCCGGATCATA
>JASHVQ010000217.1 GCA_030044485.1 Methylovirgula sp.
TTGGGGAGTCCCCTTGACTTTGGCGCGCCTGCCGCGCGCCGCGCGTTTCGGCGTCGTCGAGATCGGCATGAACCATCCCGGCGAAATCACGCCGCTTGTCGGCATGGCTCGCCCGCACATCGCCATCGTCACCAGCGTGGCCGCGGTGCATCTCGAATATTTTGAGTCGGTCGAGGCAATTGCCGACGCCAAGGCGGAAATCTTCTCAGGCCTTGTGCCCGGCGCGCTGGCGATCCTTAACCGCGATATCGATCACTACGAGCGGCTCGCCAAGGCGGCGCGGCTTTCGCAGGCCGGCCATATTGCGACCTTTGGCGAAAGCGAGCACGCCGATGCGAGGCTTATCGACGCGACGCTTGCCGAGGATCACACCCTGGTTACGGCCCGGATCTCGGGCCGAGAGGTGGCTTTTCGGATCGGCGCGCCCGGCCGTCATCTCGCGCTCAACATGTTGGCCGTGCTTCTGGCGGCGCGGGCGCTCGGCCTCGACGTCGACAGCGCCGCGCAGGCATTGGCGGATTTCGAAGTGCCCGCGGGGCGCGGCGGCCGGATCGTGCTTCACGCCAAGGGCGGCCCATTCACTTTGGTCGACGAAAGCTACAATGCCAATCCCGCCTCGGTGCGCGCCGCTCTGGCCCTCGTCGGCAGCCTGCCGGCCGCGGGCAGGCGGATCGCCGTGCTTGGAGACATGCTCGAACTGGGGCCGACCGCGGCCGAATTCCACGCCGCGTTGGTCGGCGACATCGTGAAGAATCGCATAGATCTCGTCTTCGCAGCCGGACCTATGATGAAGCATCTTTTCGATGCTCTGCCGAAAAGATTGAAAGGCGTCTGGCATCCGAGCGCGGTTGCGCTTGAGCCCGATGTCGTCGCGGCGATGCGGTCCGGCGATGTTGTCATCGTCAAAGGCTCCAACGCGAGCCGGATGCAGTCCCTCGCCGCAACTCTCAAGACCCGGTATCGTAGCGAGCGCCGCGGGTAATCCATCCGGCGCCATAGGAAACCTGAATGCTCACTTGGCTTGCCCAATACTCGCATCATTTCGGGCCGCTCAATCTGTTTCGCTACATTACTTTTCGCACCGGCGGGGCGACGGCGACGGCGCTTTTCTTCGTCTTCTTCTTCGGGCCGCGCATTATTGCGGCGCTGCGCATCAAGCAGGGCAAGGGCCAGCCGATCCGCGACGACGGTCCAAAATCGCATCTGTTGACCAAGAAGGGCACGCCCACCATGGGCGGCCTGATGATACTCTCGGGACTCATCGTGTCGACGTTGCTTTGGGCCAATCTCGCCAGCCGCTACGTGTGGATCGTTCTGCTGGTCATGGTCGGCTTCGGCCTCATCGGTTTCTACGACGATTATCTCAAGGTGACGAAGCAGAGCCACGGCGGCCTTTCCGGCCGCACGCGCCTTGTCCTGGAAGCGATCATCGCCGTCATCGCCTGCTATGCGATGATGAGAGTCGGAACCTCCGACACGACCGGGCTGGCCCTGCCGGCGATCAAGGGCTATGTCGCCGACCTCGGTCTGCTTTTCCTTCTCTTCGGACCTTTCGTGATCATCGGGGCGAGCAACGCCGTCAACCTCACCGACGGGCTCGACGGCTTGGCCATCGTGCCGGTGATGATCGCTGCGGGGACTTTCGGCATCATCGCTTATCTCGCGGGCAATGCGATTTTCTCGGCCTATCTCGGCATCAATTTCGTTCCCGGCGCCGGCGAGCTCGCGGTCGTTTGCGGGGCGCTGATCGGGGCGGGCCTTGGCTTCCTTTGGTTCAACGCGCCCCCCGCGCAAATTTTCATGGGAGATACCGGCTCGCTCGCGCTCGGCGGATTGCTTGGCACGATCGCCGTGGCCATCAAGCACGAGATCGTTCTGGCGATCGTCGGCGGCCTGTTTGTCGTCGAAGCGCTTTCGGTGATCGTGCAGGTGATCTCTTTCAGGCTTACCGGCAGGCGGATCTTCAGAATGGCGCCGATCCACCACCATTTCGAACAGCTCGGCTGGTCGGAAGCCCAAGTCGTGGTGCGCTTCTGGATCATCGCCTTCGTCTTGGCGCTCGTCGGCCTCTCGACCTTGAAGCTGAGATGACGCCGCTCACCTCCTTTGCCGGAAAGCGGGTCGCCGTCTTCGGACTCGGCGCATCGGGGCGCGCCAGTGCCGCGGCGCTGGTCGCCGGCGGCGCGGATGTCTTCGTCTGGGACGACCACCGCCCGGGCCGCGACCAGGCGGCCGAACTGGGATTTAAGCTCAAAGACTTGGTGATGGACGAGCTTTCCGGCTTCGACTCGCTTGTGCTTGCGCCCGGCGTCCCGCTTACCCATCCGAGTCCGCACTGGATCGTCGTCAAGGCACGGCAGGCGGGTGTCGAGATCATCGGCGATATCGAACTTTTCTGCCGCGAACGCGCCAAGATCGCTCCGGAATCGCTGTTCGTTGCGATCACCGGCACCAACGGCAAATCGACCACGACGGCGCTCGTCGCGCATCTTTACCGTTGCTTCGGCTACGAGGCGGAGGTCGGCGGCAATATAGGCACGCCCGTTCTGGCGCTCGCGCCGCCGGCCCAGGGCCGCGTGCATGTGATTGAATGTTCCTCCTTTCAGATCGATCTCGCGCCTTCGCTCGACGCCTCCTACGGCGTCTTGCTCAATGTGACGCCCGATCATCTCGACCGGCACGGCACGATGGAGAACTATGCCGCCATCAAGGAAAGGCTCGTGGCGCAGGCCGATCATGCCGTCGTCTGCCTCGACGACGAGATCTGTGTAGCGATCGCCGAGCGATTGCGCAGGTCCGGCAAGCCCACGACATTCGTTTCGATCACCGATTCCGGCATCCCCGACGGCATCGTTCTCGAAGGAACGCGGCTCGTGCGTCGCCGCGCCGGCCGTTCCTCGCCGATCGCCGACCTCGCCGGCATCCCGTCACTGCGCGGTCGGCACAACGGCCAGAACGCCGCAGCCGCAGTCGCAGCGCTCGGTCCGTTTGGCCTCGAGCTCGACAAGGTCCAAAGGGGGCTTTCGAGCTTTCCTGGCCTGCCGCACCGGCTGGAGGAGATCGGGCGGCGCGGCAAGGTGCTCTACATAAACGATTCCAAGGCGACCAACGCCGACGCGGCCGAAAAGGCCCTGCTGAGCTTGACCGACATCTATTGGATCCTCGGGGGCCGCGCCAAGGCGGGGGGGATCGAGCCGCTGCGGCCGCTCTTTCCCAAGATCGTCAAGGCCTATTTGGTGGGCGAGGCGGCCGAGGTTTTCGCCAAAACCATCGGTGAAGCAATTCCTTATGAATTTTGCGGCACGCTCGACAAAGCGGTCGACGCCGCCACCCGGGATGCGGAGAAAAGCACGACGAAAATGCCTATTGTCCTGCTTTCGCCGGCCTGCGCGTCCTTCGACCAGTTTGCGGATTTCGAGAAGCGCGGCGACAAGTTCCGGGAACTGGCGCTCGCCAAGATCGCCCAAAAGGCCTGAAGGAAACCCTCATGCTGTCGCGCCTCGAACGCTCGGCTCTGGCCAATTGGTGGTGGACGGTCGACCGTTGGCTCATCGCCGCGCTCGGCGCCCTGATCGTCTTCGGGCTTGTGCTGACCATGGCAGCGAGCCCGCCGGTCGCCGAACGGCTCGACCTGCCGACCTTTTATTTTGTGCACAGGCAGGTGCTGTTTCTTATTCCGGCGATCGCGGTCTTTTTCGCAAGCTCCTTTCTATCGCCCCGGCATGTACGTCGCGCCGCGCTCATCGTCTTCCTCGTTTCGATGGCGCTGATCGTCGTGGCGCTTCTCTTCGGCGCGGAAGTCAAGGGCGCGCGCCGCTGGATTTTCGGCGTTCAGCCCTCGGAGTTTCTAAAACCGGCCTTCGTCGTTCTGATCGCCTGGGCTTTCGCCGAGGGCGTCAAGCGCGAGCTTCCGGGCAATCTCGTCGCCTTTTTGCTTCTGCCCGTGACGATCGTGCCGCTCATCAT
>JASHVQ010000015.1 GCA_030044485.1 Methylovirgula sp.
CGTCGCGCCGAAGCGCGCCAAATAATCCGATTCGAGCCGGCCCGAGAGTTCGGCGGTTTCGACCTGCGCCGCGCGGCGCAGCCCGACGAGCGTCGGGCCGAAAATCGTCTGGCTCTCAACCTCCGCAGTCTCGGTCGATTCCGTCAGGCTGCGGAAATTCGACGCATCGAGCCGGGCCGGAACGACGCCTGGATTTACTACGGCGGCGCGCGCCTGATCCTGCGCGTCGCGGGCGGCGCTGCGCAGTCCTTCCATCTGTCCGACGGGCGCGTAGGCAAGGGCCTGCGGAGTCGAGGCCGACTGGCCGAAGCTCTCGGTCGCGCGGCCATCGTTGGGGCCTTGGGTAATGATTCCGGGTAGTTCCTGCGCCGAAGCGGCGAAGAACGTCGTGTCTTTTTGCTGTTCGGCTTGCGGAGCAAGCTCAGCCAGCGCGACTTGGGTCGGGCGCAGCTGCGGCGGCGAGGCGGCGGCGAGCTCTGCGAGATCTCGCGGGCGAGGCGGCGGCATCGGCGTCACAGGAGCCGGCGGGGCGACCTCGGCAGCCGGGGACGCCTGAGCGGATTCTGCATCGTCCGCCGCCTGACCATCCGAGGCCTGCGTCGCGACCGGACTGCCGGAATCGTCGCTCGATGCATCCGATGCCGAATTATCCGCCGCGGTATCGCCCGCAGCCGCAGCGGCCGATGCCGAATTATCCGCCGCATCGGCCACATAAGTATTTGCGGCCGGTTGCGCAGGGGCTGCCGCCGTATCCGCATCCTCATGCTCGTCTTCGCCGCCGCTTCCAAGGCCGAAGAGCCACGCAAAGAAATTCTGGCTCTTGGGTGGCGGCGGAACGTCGGCGGCCACGCTTCCATTTTCTTCGAGTTCGGCGCGCGCCTCGTCATAGCCCGGCAAGGTGCGCCCGTCGGCGGCGATATGCACCGTCTTGCCGTCGGGGAAGAGGCGTACGAGCTCGTCGTAGCTCATGCGCGGCCAGGCGCGCACGCCGCCGACGTCGATGTGAACGAAATTGGCGCTTGGATAATAGCCGACGCCGCCCATCTGCAGGCGCATGGCATATTCGCGGATCTTTTCCATCGATATGCCGGGCATGGTCGTGTCCATCGCCTTGCCGAGCATATGTTGGGAATGCTGGGCGACGCTGCGCGAGCGGCGGCGCAACATGGCGTTGGTCTGCGGCGAGCGATAGCCGCAGAGCACGACGATCCGGTCGCTGGCGCCAGCCGACCGGTACGTCTCCCAGACGGCATCGAAGAGACGCGGATCCATGTTGGTCTCTTCGTCGCGCCGCCAGTCGCGCAAGAACCAATTCAGCTTTTCGAGCACAGCCGGGTCGTAATGGCCGTCGACGCGATAGGTGGCGTCGATCGATTCGCCGGTATGGGCGTGATAGAGGTAGAGCGTGCGCGTATCGCCATTGGCGACGGCGCTCTCGGTCGACGACGGCAGCAATAGGCAGAGGCAGAGAAGGCCGCCGGCGGCGGCGAGGCCTTTTTGCAGGCGCGGCTGCGCCGCAAGCCGCCGAAGCCAACTGCCGCGCAAGCCTGAGAAATTTTTGATGAGATCGAGTCCGCGCCGAAGCGCGCAAGTTCCAGAGTCCGTGCCTGGGCGTCGTCGTGGCAACTTAAGCCCCCGGTTCTCGGATCGCCGGCTTGCAACGCCGGACATCTTCTCGCGGCGCTTGAACGCCGCAATTCAGATTAGTTACCAAGAACCGTTAACGTCGCGTAGCCACAGGGCCGGCAACGTCCCCCCGTTCACGGCCGTCCTCCGCCACCGAGCTCACCAGCAGGGAGGATGAGGCATGCTACGCCAGCAAATGTGGCAAACCTGTGTCGGGGCTGCGGACCGTGCCGGGGCCGAGCCTGCGCAACGTCCGCGGCGCCGATGCCAAGCCCTTGTTAATTTGATGAAAAACGACGACGGATCGTGGCAGCCGAAGGCTCATTGCGCCGCGTTCAATGCCGCTACTTGCCGCGATTTGGTCGCGAATGGCCGCCGCCGCGCACGACGGGCGAGGTTCTCTCGCCCGGGATCGCGCTGGTTAACGACGCGTTGCAGGGGCCGCGGCAACTCCAAGCGGCATTTGGTTAGCGGCGCGCTCAGTCCAAGCCGAGCGCCCGCTGCACTTTGCGCGAATAGCCATAAATGTCGTCGTGCACCTGCAAGCTGCCCGAATCGTCGACCGCGGCGGTGAAATATTCGATGTAGATGGGCAGCGGCTTCGGCAGATAGACGTAGCGTTCCGGACCGCCGACCAGGCTCATGAGCCGCGCCTCGGGCCAACGCGGGCCGAGCAGTGTCTCGGCGAGCGCGAAAGGCTGCTCGACGCGCACGCAGCCGTGGCTGAAGGCGCGCTGCGTCGCGGTGAACAGGTTGCGCATCGGCGTGTCGTGTAAATAGACCGAATAGCGGTTCGGGAACATGAACTTGATGAGACCGAGCGCATTGCGCTCGCCGGGCGGTTGGCGAACCACCATCTGCCCGTTCTGCATGAAGGCCTCGTAGCCCATTTCGGCGAGATAATTCGGATCGGCGGCGAGATGCGGCAATATCTCTTTGCGGATGATCGACGGCGGCACGTTCCAGGCCGGGTTGACGATCAGGAATTTGATGGCGTTGGAGAAGATCGGGGTTGGCGTATCGGGCTTGCCGACAATGACCTTGTGGCGGGCGACGACCCGCCCGTCCTCGACCACGTCGGCCATGAAATCCGGAACGTTCACCTCGATGCGATCTTCGCCCATCTGACGCGGCATCCAGCGCCAGAGTTCCATGTTGGCGATGATTTCGTTCTTGAGACTTGGCGGATCTTTGAATCTCGCAATCGTGCGCGCCGTGAGCAGGCCCGACGGCCACAGCCCATTCGCCTTCTGGAAGCCGGCGACCGCCGCCGCGACCCGCGTATCGTAAACAAGGGCCGCCTCACCCGGCTCCGGATCGAGGCGGAACCGCGCGCGGATCAAAGGCACGCGTGGATCGCGCATGCCGACGCGCAGCACGGGCCCCGACGGGATGGCTTGGCTGGCAGCGCCTTCGTTCTTGCCGCGCAGCTCGATGAGTTTCTGGCGCAACGCGACATAGGGCTTCTGCTGCGGGTTGAAGCTTTGCAGCATCGTCGCACCGTCAGCCCCCGCCGCCGCCACCGCGGCGAGCACGAGAGCCGGATCGGGCAGATCGGGCTCCGCGCCGATGAGGGCTGAAATTGTCTGCGGATCGACACGGCAACCCGCCGCCTGCCGGCCATAGGCGACGATATCGGCCGACAGCGCCACCTCGGCCGCCGCCAGCTTGTCCGGGCCGCCGGAGAAGAGCGGTGTCGGCATGCCGCCGAGGTCGAGCCCGTCGTCGCCGGCATGGGCCAGCCGATCCAAGATCGCGGCGACCGGCTGGGCGGGCTTGCCGTCCTCAACCCAGAGGGGCGCGTAATCGCGTGC
>JASHVQ010000218.1 GCA_030044485.1 Methylovirgula sp.
GCCGGCATCGTATGGAGCAACGGGCGCATCGAGGCACGGGAAATCGATATCGACGCAAAATTTCCGGAGCGCGTGGCGCAGCTGCTGGTTGACGAGGGCGATCTTGTGCACCCCGGCCAAGTCGTGGCGCTGATGGACACGCGCGACGTCGAAGCCTCTCTGCGAAAAGCCGAGGCAGAGGTGCAAGAGGCGCAGCGCAGCGTCGAAGAAGCGCGTGCGAATGTCGCGCAACAGCAAACCGAGGTGCTCTTCGCGCAGGAGGAACTCGACCGCACCACCGCGCTGGTGCAGCGCGGCTTTGCCACCTACGAGTTGCTCGATCAGCGCCGTCAAGCACTCAACGGCGCCGAGGATGCACTGAACGCCGCGAACGACCGCGTTGACGAGGCCGAGCGGGCGCTCGATGCCTCGACACACGATGTCGAACTCTACAAGGTTAACATCGCCGACGATACCTTGGTGTCTCCGACACTCGGACGCATCCAATATCGCATTTCCAACGTCGGCGAAGTCCTGCCCGCCGGGGGTAAAGTATTCACCATGCTCGATTTCAAAGACGTCTACATGGACATCTACCTGCCGACGGCGGACGCGGGCCGGGCGCGCATCGGGTCGGAGGCGCGCATCGTTCTTGACGCCTATCCGAATTTCGCAATTCCCGCGCATGTCGACTTCATTGCGACGCAGGCGCAATTTACGCCGAAGGCAGTCGAGACGAAGGAGGAGCGCGATAAGCTCATGTTTCGTGTCAAGCTGCGCGTCGATGCGGATTTCATCGGTCCGCGCGCGGCCCGTGTGCGTACCGGGTTGCCGGGGATAGGCTATGTTCTCGTCGATCCAAAAGCTGCTTGGCCGACGGAGCTGCGCGGGCCGGCGCGGTCATGATTCCGGAACGAGAATTCGCCGGCGTGCTGGCGCACGTTTCGTTGCATTATGGCAAAACGGTCGCCCTCGGCAACGTCTCTCTCGCTATTCCGCGCGGCTGCATGGTCGGCCTGATCGGACCCGACGGGGTCGGCAAATCGTCGCTGCTTGCTTTGCTTGCCGGCGCACGGCGCATCCAGAGCGGCGAAGTCAACGTCCTCGACGGCGACCTCTCGGAGCGGCGCCATCGCATCGCGGTTTGCCCACGCATCGCTTATATGCCTCAGGGCCTCGGGCGAAATCTTTATCCCGATCTCAGCGTCTACGAGAACGTCGCCTTTTTCAGCCGGCTTTTCGGCCAGTCGAATGCCGAGCGCCAACGACGGATCGCGGCGCTGCTCAAGGCCACGGGACTCGAAAGTGTCCCGGATCGGCCGGCGAGCAAATTGTCCGGCGGCATGCGGCAGAAACTCGGACTTTGCTGCGCGCTGATTCACGACCCGGAACTTTTGATCCTCGATGAGCCGACGACGGGCGTCGATCCGCTTTCGCGGCGGCAATTCTGGGCGCTCATCGCCCGTATGCGCGCAAGCCGCCCCGATATGAGCGTCGTCATCGCCACGGCCTATATGGAAGAGGCCGAACAGTTCGATTGGCTCGTTGCGATGGACGCGGGCGCGGTGCTTGCCACTGGTTCTCCCGCGAAGATTAGGACCGGCACCGGCTCAAAATCTCTCGAAGAGGCCTTTATCGCGCTCTTGCCCGAGGCGCGGCGGCGCGGCCACAAGGCGTTTGCGATCGCACCGCGTCCGCCCGACGACGGCCGGCCGGTTATCGTTGCGCGCGGTCTCACTTGCCGTTTCGGCAATTTCACAGCCGTCGATCACGTCAACTTTTCCATTGGTCGCGGCGAGATCTTCGGTTTCGTCGGCTCGAACGGCTCGGGGAAGACGACGACGATGAAAATGCTCACCGGGCTTTTGCCGGCTAGCGAGGGAGCGGCGCTTCTGTTCGGAACGCCGATCGACGGCCCGGGAATGGGCGCGCGCTTTCGAGTCGGCTACATGTCGCAATCGTTTTCTCTTTATACGGAACTTACGGTCCGCCAAAATCTCGTGCTACATGCGCGGCTTTTCCATCTGCGCAGTGCGTCGGCACGCATTGACGAACTCGTCGGGCGTTTTGGGCTCGGCGATTATCTCGATCAACGTGCCGGCGATCTTCCGCTTGGAATTCGCCAGCGACTTTCTCTGGCGGTCGCCATTGTGCACGAGCCCGACGTCCTCATTCTCGATGAGCCGACGTCGGGCGTGGATCCGCTCGCCCGCGATTCGTTCTGGGAACTTCTCGGCGAGCTGTCGCGCCAAGACGGCGTCACGGTATTCGTCTCGACGCACTTTATGAACGAAGCCGCACGCTGCGATCGAATCGCCCTGATGGACGCGGGAAAAGTGCTTGCGACGGGCACTCCCGCCGAACTCGTCAAGGCGCGGGGCGCGACGAATTTGGAAGAAGCCTTTATAGACTATCTCAAGGAGGCCGAGGGATCGCTCGCCAAACCGGCGTCACCGCGCGTCGCCGAGCGCCTGCCCGCGACGGCTGCGAACAATATCTCGACGTCGAGCCGAGGCGCACGGTTCAGCTTGCGCCGCCTGTTCGCCTATACGATCCGCGAGTCACTCGAATTGCTCCGCGATCCCATTCGAATGGGTTTCGCCTTGCTCGGTACGGCTTTTCTCATGGCGGTCTTCGGCACCGGCATCTCCACCGACGTCGACAACTTGACCTTCGCGACGCTCGACCGGGACAATACTCACGAAAGCCGCGCCTATCTCGAAGAATTGCGCGGATCGAGCTATTTCACCGAAAGGGCGCCGATTGCCGACCAGGCGGATCTTGAAAGGCGTATGCAATCCGGAGAGATCGCGGCCGCGATAGAAATCCCCCCGGACTTCGGCCGCGATCTAAGAAAAGGCGTGCCGACCGAAGTTGGCGCATGGGTCGACGGAGCTATGCCCTTCCGGGCCGAGACGATCCGCGGCTATCTTGAAGCGGTGCACGCGCAGTTTCTCTCCGACTACGCCGTCGAAAACGGCTTGGCCGCGGATACAACCTCGGACGATTTGCGCGACGCCTTGCGCAACACCGATTTCGCGATGTTCGGCCATGCCGGCCCAAACACGACCGCGCCGGCGCGGATAGAAACGCGGTTTCGCTACAATCAGAATTTCGACAGCGTCTATGCCGAAGTGCCGGGCGCCCTGGCGCTCCTGCTTGTCGAGATCCCGGCAATTCTCATGGCGCTCGCCGTCGTGCGCGAGAAGGAACTTGGCTCGATAACCAACCTCTACGTCACTCCGGTCACGCGCACCGAATTCCTGCTCGGCAAGCAGCTTCCTTACATCGCAATTGCGATGGTCAATTTCGCCCTGCTCTGT
>JASHVQ010000219.1 GCA_030044485.1 Methylovirgula sp.
GGGAGGCGCGAGCACCTCGCCGTCGAGAACGCGCAATAGGATCTTTTCGTCCGAACCTTTCGATCCGCCCAAAATAAAAGAATCCTTTTATAAGAGAGTCTATGACTCTTTCTATTAAACGTCGGATTAGTCTCCTTCCAAGATTTTCACAATCATACTGGGTGTCGCGATGTTTTGCCCGTTAGCCACGCCCGGGCATGTGAATTCGCCGGTCCTTCTTTCGCAAGGCATGCGAAGGGGTTTGGCTTCGCGATCCAGAATCTTTCAACAGGCTTCGTTGCCGTGAGTCATGTCCACGTGCCGATTGCGGGTTTGGTTCGCGGGCCTGGCTTGTTGACAAGCCCAGCGCCGCGGCGGGAGATATCCACCGGCGGCGGCCGCGGCGGCGAGATATGCACCGCAATCCACACGTTGGCCCACATGTCGGCGGCGCGCGGCGGGAGAACGAAACCTGGAGCGCAATTCGTTCCATCTTCATCTCGTCTCTGACGCGACCGGCGAAACTCTGATCGCGGTCAGCCGCGCGGTTGCCGCACAATACGAAGGCATTTCGTCGATCGAGCATCTTTATCCGATGATCCGCAGCGAGGCGCAGCTCGAGCGCGTCATCTCCGAGATCAAGGCGGCGCCGGGCATGGTTCTCTACACGTTGATCGATACGCGGCTCGCGCAGCGCCTGGAGGCCGCCTGCCAGGCGATGGGCGCGCCGCCGCTCTCGGTGCTGCAGCCCATCTTCAATCTCTTCCAGGCGCATCTCGGCGCGGCGGCCAATCCCCGCCCCGGCGCGCAGCACATCCTCAACGCCAATTATTTCAACCGCATCGAAGCGCTGAACTACACGATGGCGCATGACGACGGGCAGTTGTGGGAGGACTACGAGGACGCCGACGTATTGCTGGTCGGCGTCAGCCGGACCTCAAAAACGCCGACGAGCATCTATCTCGCCAATCGCGGCATCAAGACCGCCAATATTCCGCTGCTGCCGGAAATTCCCCTGCCCAGATCCGTGTTCAGCCTGAAAAAGCCGCTCATCGTCGGCCTCCTCACGTCGCCGGAACGCCTCGTGCTGGTGCGCCAAAATCGCGCCGAAATACACGCCATGTCCGATTCCTCCTATGTCGATCCGGTCGCCGTTGCCGAGGAGATCGCCAAGTCGCGCAAGCTCTTCGCACATTACAACTGGCCGGTGATCGACGTGACGCGCCGCTCGATCGAAGAGACGGCGGCGGCGATCATCGATCTCTACAAGGTCCATCGCGGCAAGCTCGAAAGATGACGACACATGCTCTGTGGCGCGGCACAGCGCCGCTGGTTCTCGCATCGAAAAGCCCGGCGCGGCGCGCGCTTCTGGCTTGCGCCGGCATTCCTTTCGACGTCGTCGCGGCGAATGTCGATGAGCGCGCGGTCGAGGCGGCGTTGCGCGCCAAAGGCGCCGAGGCGGCGTCGATCGGCGCGCATCTGGCGCGCGCCAAGGCGCTCGCCGTCTCGAAGCTTCATCCCGGCCGCCTGGTCGCCGGCGCCGATCAAACGCTCGAGCTCGACGGCGAAATTCTTTCCAAGCCGCGCGATCTCGCCGAGGCCGCAGCGCAGCTCGCCCGCCTTTCCGGGCGCAGCCACAAGCTCTATTCGGCGCTCTGCGTGGCGCGCGCTGGGGCGGCGCTTTTCGAGACGGTCGAGGCCGCGACTCTCACCTGCCGCGCCTTCGGCGCCGATTTCATCGACCGCTACCTTGCCGCGGCCGGCGCGGCGGTGCTCGAAAGCGTCGGCGGCTACCAAGTCGAAGGATTAGGCATCAACCTCTTCGCGCGGATCGAGGGCGATCAGGCGACGATCCTCGGTCTGCCGCTCTTGCCGCTCCTTGCATTTCTGCGCCAAGAAGGCAGTCTCGCGGAATGAAACGCGCCTTCGTCATCGGCTGGCCGGTCGCCCATTCGCGCTCGCCGTCGATCCATGCTTATTGGCTCGCGGCGCTGCATATCGAAGGCGCGTACGAGCGCATCGCGGTGCCGCCGGACGAGCTCGAAAGCTTTCTCTCGAAGCTCGCCGAGAAAGGCTTTGCCGGCGGCAACGTCACGCTGCCGCATAAAGAAAAAGCCTTCGCGCTTTGCGCCCGGACGACGCCGACCGCGGCGCGCCTCGAAGCTGTGAACACCTTGTGGATCGAGGCGGGAAAACTTTCCGGCGACAACACCGATGTCATAGGCTTTCTCGCGGCGCTCGACGAAGATTTGCCAGGCTGGGGAAAAGCTCTGGAAAAAGCCGTCGTGCTCGGCGCCGGCGGGGCGGCGCGCGGGATCGTCTATGCGCTGCTCTCGCGCGGCGCGCGGCGCATCGTGGTCGTCAACCGCACGCGCGGTCGGGGCGAAGATCTGCAGGCCCGTTTCGGCGCATCCGTGGCGCTCGAAGATTTCACAGCGCTCCCGGCCGCGCTCGAAGGCGCCGATCTTCTCGTCAACACGACTTCGCTTGGCATGGCGGGACAGCCGCCGCTCGACATCGATCTGACGCCCCTGCCGGCTCGCGCCTCGGTCGCCGACATCGTCTATGTGCCGCTCGAAACCGG
>JASHVQ010000220.1 GCA_030044485.1 Methylovirgula sp.
GACGCCGGCGGCGCCGCCGTTTTCGATCAGCACCTCTTTGACCGGCGAGGAGACGCGGATCTCGGCGCCTTGCGCGGCCGCCGCCTTGGCGATCGCTTCGCTGATCGCGCCCATGCCGCCGATGGCGTGGCCCCATTGCCCCTTGCGCCCGTTCACTTCGCCGAAACAATGATGCAGCAGGACATAGGCCGTCCCCCGCGTATAGGGACTCGCATAAGTGCCGACGATCGCATCGAAGCCGAAGGCCGCCTTGATCGGCGCGCTCTCGAACCAATGGTCGAGGTAATCGCCCGCCGAGGCGGTAAAGATTTCAAGGATGTCGCGCTGCGTCTCAAGTCCGAGCCGGCGCAGGCGGTTGCCGAGCATGCCCGTCTTTACGAGTTCGGCGAGCATCTTGAGCGGCGGAGCGCTTCCGAGATTGGGCGGCGTCTCGAGCGCGAGTTCGCGCAGAAGATCGGCGAGCGCCTCGAGGCGTGCGGCATAGGCGTCGAGGCGCTGCGCGTCGCGCGCCGAGAATTTGGCGACCTCGGCCTGCGTACGGCCCGCGCCTACCTTCAGATAGCGCCCGTCTTCGAGCGGCAGGAAATTGGCGAGCTTGCGCTCGACAATCTTCAGCCCATGGCCCGCCAGGTCGAGGTCGCGGATGATCTTCGGATTGAGCAGCGAGACCGCGTAGGCGGCGGCCGAGTTGCGAAAGCCCGGATGAAATTCCTCGGTCACCGCCGCTCCGCCTAGTTTCGCGCGCCGTTCGAGCACGAGCGGCTTCAAGCCCGCGGCGGCAAGATAGAAGGCGCAGACGAGGCCATTGTGGCCGCCGCCGATGATGATTGCGTCATGCATGCCTTTTCTCGCCGCCGCGGGCGCCCGGCCGACCAATATTCGATCGGCCGCCGGCTGCAAACTCCGCCTGGCTTGCGTCGCGGCAAATCTTGAATCGCATCCCTCGGCGGCCTAGGTCGTTTGCGGAGGGCCTGCGGATGGTCGATGCGCTCTGATGAGGTCGACGCGGTGGCGGGCGAGCGGCAACGGCTCGACAAGTGGCTTTGGTTCGCCCGCTTGGCCAAGACGCGTAAGGACGCGGTGCGGCTTGTCGAAGACGGCTATGTTAGGATCGACGCGCGCCGCGCCGCAGCCCCGGCCAAATCGGTGGGGCCGGGCGACGTGTTGACGATTGCGCTCGAACGCGAGGTTCGCGTGCTGCGCGTTCTCGGCATCGCCGCGCGGCGCGGGCCAAGCCGCGAGGCGCGGCGGCTCTTCGAGGACATAACGCAAGACATGAGCGATGCTGCGGACGATTGAGCCAAAACATTCCTCTGCGGCGCGCCGTCGGCTCTCGCTTGCTTGCTTAAGCGGGCCAAAGGCGATAGCAAACGCCCCAACGATCGGCCGCAGGCGCTCGACCTGCGCGGAGGAGTGAATGACCTACGTCGTCGTCGAGAATTGCATCAAGTGCAAATATACGGACTGCGTGGAAGTTTGCCCGGTCGATTGCTTTTACGAAGGCGAGAACATGCTCGTCATCCACCCCGACGAGTGCATCGATTGCGGAGTTTGCGAGCCCGAATGCCCGGCCAATGCGATCAAGCCCGATACCGAAAAGGGGCTTGAGAAATGGCTCAAGTTGAACGCCGACATGGCCAAGATCTGGCCGAACATCTCGCACAAGCGCCCCCCCGCCGCGGACGCCAAGGAATTCGACGGCAAGCCGAATAAATTCGAGCTTTATTTTTCGGCCGAACCCGGTCAGGGCGATTAGCCGAAATCAAAATCGGCTCGAGGCCGCATTTGAGCCTGGCGGGCGCGCTTTTTGAGCTTGGTGCTTAAGCTTGGCGCGCGGTAATTCTTTGATTTTCACTCATTGTTGTGGTATTTTTTTCGTTGTTGTCGGCCAGATTTCGATCATCCACGCGCGCCCTATGCTTGGCGGGAGCATTTGGGGCGCTTTTCACTATGTGGACCAATGGGATGATCGAATTTAACCCGGTCGCCGCGGAATCGTTCGCCTCTGCCGCTGGGAAAGGTCGAAACAGGGTCTCGAAACAGGGTCTAACGGCAACCCATCGTTGCCACTATGTTCCGCTCTAGCGGAGCCAAACAGGAGTGCACCGCGTATGTCGGTGAAGAAAGTCGGGAAATCCCGCAAAACCAAGCTCGCAGCCGCCCGGTCGCGGTCCGGCGGGAGCAAGGCGGCCAAGCCGGAGCTGCGCGCCAAGACCAAGAAGGCGCGGGGCGCTTCGATGCCGCGTACCGGACGTAGTGCCGCCAAGGCTGCGGCAAAGCGCGCCGGCTCGGCCAAAGCCGCCGGTGCACGCCGAAGCGCCGCTTCCGTTACGCGCTCGGCCGCGCTCGCCCGCCTCAAGAAGGCGGCGGCCGCCCGGGCCAAATCTGCCAAAAGCCGGGCCAAGGTCGCGGCGCGGCTGGCGCGCGCCAAACAGGCCGCCGGGCGCGGCAAATTGGTCAAGCCCGCGCGGAACTTGGCCCAGCCCGCGGCGCGCGAAACCGCCGCGCAAAAGGTTCTTTCCGAGCGCCGCGCGCATGCCGAAGCCGTGTTGGCGCTGCGCGCCACGACCGCTAAGCCGGAAAAACATCAGAAGAAGCCGGAGGCCGCGTCTGCTCCCAAGCCGAGCGCTGCGCCGGTGCGCGCGCCCGGCCTGCCCTCGCAACCGTTCCAGCGGCCGGACATGCGATTCCCGGGCGGCATCAAGCCCATTGTCAAGCCGCCGGGGGGCGCCAAGCCCGGCTTTAAGCCGGCCGAATATATCGTCTATCCGGCGCACGGCGTCGGCCAGATCCTGGCCATCGAGGAACAGGAAGTGGCCGGCTTCAAGCTCGAGCTTTTTGTCATCAGCTTCGCCAAGGACAAGATGATCCTCAAAGTGCCGACTCCGAAGACGGTGAGCGTCGGCATGCGCAAGCTCGCCGGCGCCGATGTGGTCAAGCAGGCGCTCACTACGCTCACCGGCCGGGCGCGCATCAAGCGGACCATGTGGTCGCGCCGCGCCCAGGAATACGAGGCGAAGATCAATTCCGGCGACCTCGTCGCCATCGCCGAAGTGGTGCGCGATCTCTACCGCTCCGAAGCTCAGCCGGAACAGTCCTATTCCGAACGCCAGCTTTACGAGGCGGCGCTCGACCGCGTGGCGCGCGAAATCGCCGTCGTTCAGAAGCTTACCGAAACGGAATCGCTGAAACTCATCGAGTCGCAGCTGCAAAAGGGTCCGCGCCGCACCAAGGCGGAGGAAGGCGAGGGCGATGCGGCCGCAGGCGAGTCCGAGGACGGCGTCGACGAAGCCGCCTAGATCGATCGAAGCGCGTCAAAATCGAAGGGCGTCAAAGATGCAAAGGCCCGGCCGCTGAGCCGGGCCTTTTGCTTGACCCGTGCTCCCTGACGGCATCCTCGGGATGACGTTCGATCAAGGCGCGGCGCAGTTTGTCAAGCGCCCGGCTTTCGATCTGCCGTACGCGTTCCTTGGAAATCCCCAGCCGGTCGCCGAGCGATTCGAGCGTGGCGGCATTTTCGACGAGCCGGCGCTGACGCAAAATGTCGAGCTCGCGCGCCGTCAGGCTTTTCAGCGCGTCTTCAAGCCAGATGGCGCGGCGGTCGGCGTCGATCGTGTCCTCGACGATCGCGTCGGGGAGCGGGGCATCGTCGGGAAGAAGGTCGAGGCGTTGCGTCGACGTCGAAGCATCGCTTTCCGAAACGGCGGCGTTGAGCGAAACGTCGGGGCCCGCGAAACGCGCGTCCATCAATTCGACGTCGGCGCGATGCACGCCGAGCGTCGCGGCGATCTGGTCGAAGACCGCCGCCGAACCCGCTCCGCCCGAGGACAGCCGGGCGCGCAGCCGGCGCAGATTGAAGAACAGCGCCTTCTGCGTCGAGCTCGTGCCGCCGCGTACGATCGACCAATTGCGCAGGATATAGTCCTGGATGGCGGCGCGAATCCACCACGTGGCATAAGTCGAAAACCGCACGTCGCGGTCGGGATCGAAACGCGCCGCCGCCTGCAAAAGGCCGACGTGGCCTTCCTGGATCAGGTCGTTGACCGGCAGACCGTAATGGCGGAAGCGGATGGACATGGCGATCACCAGCCGCATGTGAGCGCGCGTCAAGCGGTGCAGAGCCGATTCGTCCCCACGCTCTTTCCAGCGCAACGCAAGGTCGCGCTCTTCCTCGCGCTCCAAGAAGGGAGCGGCCTTCGCCGCGGCGGCAATCTGTCGTCCGAGTCCGAGATGTTGCGCCATAACGTCCTTCGACGTGTTCCTTCGGCCGTCCCGGCGAGCGGGCGCAGGGCGGCATCCGGCTAAACGTGCCGGCCGGCC
>JASHVQ010000221.1 GCA_030044485.1 Methylovirgula sp.
CGTGGCGATCGCCGTCTCAAGATCGTTTTCGGCGATGTCGCCCTCTTCGAGCGTGCGCCGCCAGAACTGGCGCTCCTTTTCCGAGCCGCGGCGGAAGGCGAGAACCACGGGCAGCGTGATCTTGCCTTCGCGAAAATCGTCGCCGACGTTCTTGCCGAGCTTGGCGGACGCGCCGCCGTAATCCAAGGCGTCGTCGATGAGCTGGAAGGCGATGCCGAGGTTCATGCCATAGCCGCGGCAGGCGGCAATCTCCGCCTTGGGCCTATGCGCGAGGATCGCGCCGACCTCGGAAGCGGCGCTGAAGAGCGCCGCTGTCTTGCCGCGGATCACCGCGAGATAATCGTCCTCGCTCGTCTGCGTGTCCTTGGCCGCGGCGAGCTGCATTACTTCGCCTTCCGCGATGACCACGGCGGCGGCGGAGAGAACGTCGAGGCAGGGAAGCGAGCCCACTTCGACCATCATCTTGAAGGCCTGGCCGAGAAGATAGTCGCCGACAAGCACGGTGGCCTCGTTGCCCCAAAGCATGCGCGCCGCAAGCTTGCCGCGCCGCATGTCGCTTTCATCGACCACGTCGTCATGCAGCAGCGTGGCGGTATGCATGAACTCGACGGCAGCGGCGAGTTTGACATGGCCGTCGCCCGAATAGCCGCAAAGGCCGGCCGTCGCCAAGGTCAGCATCGGCCTCAGCCGCTTGCCGCCGGACGAAATGAGATGATTGGCGATCTCGGGGATCATCTCCACATGCGAGGCGGCATGCGACAGGATCGTTTGATTGACCCTCTCCATGTCGGCGGCGACGAGCCGCCCGAGCGCCTCGGCGCGGTCTTCATGGGCAATCTCTTCGAGAGGAATGACAACGCCCAAGACCTGGCTCCCGGAACCGACGCGCCGTCGACAGAGGCCAAATTAGGCCGGCGGCGCGCGGCCTGCAACCCGGCGCAATTTAACGCGAAGGCGCCAAGACTTTCTCCCAGGGGGATCCGCGGCGTTTGGGAATTCCGGCTGGCCGGGCGCCGGCCAAAGGATTAGCTTTGTGCGGCGAGGATCCATGATCGAACTTTTGCGTACCAACGATCTCGTACTGATCTCGGCGGTCGAAGCTATTCTGGCGAACGAAGGAATCGAGGTTTTCGTCGCCGACCAGTTCATGAGTGCCACGGAAGGATCGCTCGGCTTTCTGCCGCGCCGCGTCCTGGTTCGCGACGAGGATGTGCGAAAGGCGCGCACCGCGCTGTCGGAGGCGGGTCTCGCGCAGGAGTTGTCGGATGGCTGAGCTCGCCGCGGAGATCAGCGAAGATCTTTTTCTCGGCGGCGCGATCAAACTGCGTCAGCCCGGCAAGGGCCATCGCGCCGGGAGCGACGCCGTCCTGCTTGCCGCCGCGGCGCCCGCCGAATTCTCGGGTCTCGCGCTCGATATCGGCGCGGGCGTCGGCGCGGCAGGCCTTGCCCTGGCGGCGCTGCGCCCCGCGACCCGTTTCGGGCTTGTCGAAAGCGATCCCGAAATCGCCAGGCTCGCGGCCGAAAACATCGAGCTCAACGGATTCTCGGGGCGCGGTCTTGTCTATGAGGCCGACGTGCTTTCGAACGCGAGCCTGAGCCGCGCCGGCCTCACTGCCGGATCGGCGCGACTCGTCATCACCAATCCGCCTTTTCTCGATCCGGCGCGCAACCGACTTTCGACGGATCGACTGAGGCGCACCGCGCATGCGATGCCCGATTCTGGGTCCTATGCGCTTGCCGCATGGATTGCGGCGTGCCTGAACCTTCTCGACGAGGGCGGGCTCTTTGTCCTCATTCACAAGCCCGAGGCTTTGACCGAAATTCTGGCTTCGGTTTCGCGCCAGGCCGGGGCGATCGCCCTCATGCCGGTTCAACCGCGCGCCGGCGCGCCCGCCGTTCGGATTCTGCTTCGCGCCAAAAAAGGAAGCGGCGCGCCGCTTTCGATCGCCCCGACGCTTGTCTTGCACGACGAAATGGGCTTTCAGCGCCACGCCGAAAAAATACATCGCGGCGAAGCGCTGATTGCCTGGTGAAGGCCGGCGCACCGGCCTTCGTTCCTACCAATGATGCCAGTGATGCCAATAGTGCCAATGCCAGGGATGCCAGCCCCAGCCGCAATGCCAGCAGTGATGCCAATAATGCCAATGATGCCAATGATGCCACCAGGCCTTCTCGACGAACGGCGGGGCGCCGCCCGAGGCTTCGCTCGACAAGAGGGAAGCCGCCGCCTGCCCGGCGCCGGCGGCAGGAGCGGCATGGGCGATATTCGCCAAACCGATGGCAAGGCCGCCGACGGCGCAGACCGTCAGCGTACGTAAGACGTGCATGCTATCCTCCCTCGGCCGATCGGCCAAACCAACCCAGCTGCAGCTTTATGCGCGCTTAGAATAGAGCGGGGGGCGAAAAATGTGGAGCGCTTAATAACTTGACGCGCGTGAGCGCAGCTGACGCATAATGGCCGCGTTGTAACGCGGCAATCCCCTACGAGTTCCTAACGACACTATTATGATGCCTATTGAAGCCGATAATCCAACTTGGCTCGATCCCTCGCGATCCTTCCAAGGGCTCATTCTCGCGCTGCACAAATTCTGGGCGGGGCAGGGCTGCGTGATACTTCAGCCCTATGACATGGAAGTGGGCGCGGCGACCTTTCATCCGGCGACATTTTTGCGCGCCCTCGGACCCTTGCCGTGGAAAGCCGCCTATGTGCAGCCCTCGCGGCGCCCGAAAGACGGACGCTATGGCGAAAATCCCAATCGCTTGCAGCACTATTACCAGTATCAAGTGATCCTCAAGCCTTCGCCCGAGAATCTTCAGGATCTCTATCTCGCTTCGCTCGCCGTGATCGGCATCGATCCGCTTCTGCACGACATCCGCTTCGTCGAAGACGATTGGGAGAGCCCGACGCTCGGCGCCTCGGGGCTTGGCTGGGAATGTTGGTGCGACGGGATGGAGATTTCGCAGTTCACCTACTTCCAGCAGGCCGCGGGCATCGAATGCGCCCCGGTCTCGGGCGAACTCACCTATGGGCTCGAACGGCTCGCGATGTACGTGCAGGGCGTCGAGAACGTGTTCGACCTCAATTTCAACGGCCGCGACGGTGCCAACAAAGTCACCTACGGCGATGTCTTCAAACAGGCGGAAGAGGAATATTCGCGCTACAACTTCGAAGCGGCGGACGTCGCTATGCTGTTCAAGCATTTCAAGGACGCGGAAGCCGAATGTCGCAGCCTGCTGGCAAAGGGCGAGAAGGACGGGCATCAGGAGCTCGTGCTGCCCGCCTATGATCAATGCATCAAGGCCTCGCATATTTTCAATCTGCTCGACGCGCGCGGCGTAATCTCGGTCACCGAGCGGCAGAGCTATATCCTGCGCGTGCGCGAACTCGCCAAGGCCTGCGGCCATGCCTGGCTGAAAACGAAGGCCGGCGGCGCGCTCGAAAAAGCCTAAAGCCGGGCCCGGGCGCGATGGGCCTCGGCGAACATGTGGCAAGATCATCGCAGTGCCGCCGATTCTGCCGGCCGAGCGCGGGCCGCCCTCATGCCGAAACCGGCCGGCGGTTGACGCGCTTGCGCTTGTTTGATCGACTTGAGTTCGGCGCGAACGAAGCGATTGGGGCGCGGTTTTGGCGCGCCCGGTGCGCGCCGAGGGGCTGTGAATGACGCGGCGGGATCAAAGTCGCGGCAGCGCTGCGAATTGGTTCAATGAATTTCTTGGAATTGTCGCAGCCTGCCTGGTTATACTGGCTCTGCCACTCGAGGCCGCGAGAGCGCAGGTTTGCGGCACACTTTGCGATTCGAGTCCCGACCGAGCCGCCATCCTCAAAATATTGGGCTTCGCGCCGATCTGGCCGAACTTCGATATAATTGAGAATGCGACCGGGCAAAGCGACACCACGCAATTCCTCGACCTCTTCGCTCAGCAGACGAGTTTCGGCGGCGGTCCGGCGCATCTCGGCATGTATGTTTCCTCGACGACCGGAGCCGATGTCGCGGCCTTCGGTGGCGCCGACTATGCGCATAGCAGCGGTTATGGAGTGACCGATTCCGCCGGGCTTTTGGGTCCCGGCGGAACTTCCGGGCCGAGCTTCAAGGACGTCGACGGCGGCGGCGGCATCGAGGGGTCTTACAATCTCGCCTCGCTCATGCGCCTGCCGGCCGACCAAAGGTTCGACGTCGAAGGATTTTTCAACTACGACCACAACGCCATGACGCTCGGCGCGCTGCCCGGCATCGGCGTGGCGAACAGCGGATCGGCGCAGACGAACACCTATATGGTCGGCGGCCTCGTTTCCTATGCCATCGAGCGGACATATCTCAATGTCGCCGGCTTCTACGATTTTGGAGGCGGCAGCGAGTTCCAAACGACGGATGGCAGCGCCGGCAGTTTTGGCCTGCAGGGCTATGGCGTCGATGCGCGGCTTGGCAATACGTTCATTCTTTATAATTCGATCACGCCCGGCACGCAGGGCTTCGTGACCAAGGAGCCCGCCACGCCGGCGGGCGGCTACGCCGTCGGCCTCGACGCGAGCGGCCATGTCGGCTACGGCAATCAGCGCTTTGACTCCTTCACCGACAGCACGGGCTTCATCTACGGCCCCGACCAGACGCGGTTCGGCGACGCGGGCGCCCTTGCCAAGCTCTTCGTTGTCTTCGCGCAAGGCGATTATTTGTGGGCGCCCTATGTCGGCGCCTCGATCGACCAGCAATTCGCCTATTCGAGCACGCTCGACATTCCGAGCCAGCCGGCGCTGGTCGGCGGCGACGTGCTCTTCATTCGTCCGGCGCAGACCTATTACGGTCCGCAGCTCGGGCTCGACATGCAGGCGCCAAGCGGCTGGAAAGCGGGCATCAAAGGCTTTCTCACCGCAACGGCCGACACGCAGATAGCAGGAGGCACCGTCTACGCGAGTATTCCGTTCGACGTGCCCCCGCCGCCCGCGCCGCCGCTTGCCGCGAAATATTGAATCGATGCATGGCGCGTCCTAGCGCTTGGCGTTCTTCGCATAGCAGGCGCGCATGAGCGCGCAGCGCTCGGGCCCGGCGAAATGCGCCGCGTCCGGCTGCGCGATGCCGATGAAAGCGCAGATCTGATCGAGTCCCTGCGGCGTGAGCCAGCCCTCGCGCAATCCACGTGCGACGCCGAAGCAATCCGCTTGCGCCTCGTCGCGCAGGCCCGAGACATGCCCGCATTCGTGACCGTAGATCCACAATTTCACGGGGGTCGCGACTTTGGCGAAGAGCGAAGGGTTAAGGACGATGAACCGCGGAAAAGCGGCGGCGTAATCGTTGAGCCGCGGATCGAGGACGGTGACCGACTGGCCGCAGACCTCGGCGTGCCCGTCGAGCGCCAAATGGCCGTTGGGGATGAGTGCTGCGTCACCGCTGCGCCGGATGTAATCGGCCGGCGCCGGATCGGCGGCGAAAGGCTGGCCCTGTGCATGAGTCGGACCGAGCAGCGCCGCGAGCCAAATCAACGAGGCCGCGGACGGCCGCGACCAGGCAGGCATGAAATTCGTCCGCACGCCGCTCACTCGTCGGCCGCGGCCTCGATCGAGATTTTGTCCATGAGCGTGCCGGGATCCTTGATGAGCGCGAGATCGACGACGCCCAGTCCTTCCTGGGACACGGCAACGATCCGCAGATTTTTGGGTGTCTGCACGAATTTCGCGACCGCCGCGCCAAGCGCCTTGGCCCCCGGGCCATTGCCGAGCGAAGCGGGAAGGTCCGTCGCGGCGGATGTCGCATAGGCTTCACGAATTTCGTCGGGAGTTTTGTTGCTCTTTTTTGCGAGGGCGGCGACCATTCTTTCGAAAAGGCCGGCATTTTCTATCCTGATTTCGATGCGGTGCATGAGAATGCCGAGTGCGGCGGCTTCGATCTGCGCCTCGTCTTCGGAAAACAAACCTTTCCTCACATTGGCCAGGTCGCAGGCCAGGCTCAGCTCGCCCATGTCCACTCCGCTGAGCGAGAATTCTCCGATGTTGAGTTCAAGCTTGGACGCGTCGAAATGCGCGTCGAAATTGCTTGAAAGATCGATCTTGTCGTAGCCGAGGTCCGCGAAATCACTCCATTGAGGCGCGTCTTTCATGTCGTAGGTGAAGTGATCGACCTTCGTCGCGAAATGCGTGGGAATGCCGTCGACGGGATCGGCGTCCGTGAAACTCAGCTTGCCGACTTGAAAGCGCGTGCGCGCCCCCGAGGCGGCGGTGCCGACATCGACATCGAGACCGCTGACACTCGCTTCGCCAATGCCCGAAGCCTCGAGATGCGGCGTCGCCGGCGGGGCCGCGATCTGGCTCTTGGCCAAATCCTGCAATGCGCCGAGATCCATGTCGCGGAGGAGAATCGCGCTACTCTTGATGCTCGAGCCTTGCGCCTCGACCGCGACGCTCTGCATGCCGGCCTCGGCGATCTTCGCATCGGCCATGTTTGCGAGATAGAAATGACCGATCGTGCCGGTTCCCGGCGCGTCCTTGTCGGTAACCTTGAGGCTGAGATCGGCCAGATCGAGTCTGCCGATCGCGAAACTATTCAAAAGATCGGCGAGAACAGCCTCGCCTTGAGCGCCGCTTTCGGCATTCTGTTCCTGGAGGAGCGACGCGGCCGAGGTCAAAGGCGTAAGCAGCGGCCGGGCCTTCACGTCCTTGGCCGAGACCGCGCCCATGTCAATTTCGATCTGCGCCTTAGGCATGACGAGCTTGCCATGCGCAATCTCGGCGCTGTCGTAGAGCGTGGCGAGCGGGACGTCGCCCTTGCGAGGCTCGGAGATAATTCTGGCGGCGAGCTGCAGATCAAGGCCTTCGATCGTGAACGGACCGTAGTCGGTCTGTAAAGTGCCGAACTCCGGCGAGGACGCGGAGCCGGCAAAGGCGTCGATGGACACCTTGCCGACACGCCCGTTGACGACATTGCTCAGCACGACATTGCTGTAGGAGTCATTTTCGGTTTTTGTGCCGAGCGTCGTCTGCATCGCAATTTCAGGAATGGAAATTTGCGATGCCGAAAGCTTGCCGAGCCGGGCGGCGATCGAAAGCGTGCTTTTCGGATCGAAGAGGGCATCAAGATCGGCCTGGCCGAGGCGCGTGCCGGTGAGCGTGATGCTCTTGATGGCATAGTGCAACGCCCCGGCGTCGACGGCGATGTCATGAGCCGTCGTCGTGCCCGCCTGTGTCGCAACGTCTTGGGCATAGGCCGCGGAAGAGAAGAGCGACGGCGGTGCGAGCGGCAGGTCCAAACGGCGGGCGCTCACGAAAAATCCGCTTCCGCGGAACGTCAGCCCCTCGATCGTCATGCTGGCGCGCCACACATCGGCCGTTACGCGCGCGGCGCGCAATCCCCGCAGCTCGGATGCGATTCGGTCAAATCGCGAAAGTGCCAGCCGGTCGGCGCAGGATTGGAAAACCGTTCCCAAAACCGGGCCGGCTACGATCAGGACGGTGGCGAGAGCGGCGCGGCGCATGGCGGACCTCGTGGGCGGGCGGCCCAGCGAAGCATGATTTCCGAAAACAGCAAGCCTATTCTGCGGCGCGCTTATGACACGAGGACATAGGCGCATTCGGTCGCCATGACGTCGGCCCAGGTCGGCAGGCCCGCTTCGTTGCCGAGGCGGCGGATTTTATAGGCCGCGGCGGCGCGGGCAAAGCCGAAATGATGCAGGAAATCCCGCTCCGGCGCCGCGAGGTAAGAGGCGACATAGGCGCCGTGAAAAACGTCGCCCGCGCCCGATGTGTCGATGATCTCCTCCTGCGGGACGGGCAGGGCCGGCAGGCGCGAGACGCTGCCCTTTTCGTCATACCAGAGCATGCCGCGCTCGCCCTGCGTGATGCCGCCGATCCTGCAGCCCTTGGCTTTGAGATGATCGAGCATGGCCCCAGGCGAAAGATCCATCTGTTCGCACAATCGTTCGGCGACGATCGCCACGTCGATAAAGGCGAGCAGCTCCTGCAGGTTGCCGCGCAGTCCGCCGCCGTCGAGCGAGGTCAGGATTCGGCGCTCGCGGCAGGCCTTGGCATAATGGATCGCCGCGTCGCCCTGATGCCCGTCGAGATGCAGGACGCGGCAATCTTCGAGGTCGAGCTTCGGAAAGGGCTCGAGAAAATGGTCGTCGCGGGCGCGAAGAATCGCGCGTCTGCCGTTCTTGGGCAAAACAAAGGAGAGCGACGAGCGCGTTACGCGGCGGGGATGAACCGGCACCTTATAGGTGCGCGCCATGTCGAGGAACATGCGGCCGAGCCAATCGTCGGCGACGGTTGCGATCAGGTCCGGCGCGAAACCCAGCTTGGCGCAGGCGAAAGCCGCGGTAACCGCATTGCCGCCGAAGGAAACGGCGTAGTCTTCGGCCACGCGCTTTTCGTCGCCCGTCGGCATGGCGCCGCAAAGCAGCGTCACGTCGATATAGGTCTGGCCGATGAACAGAGCTTGCAAAGTTTGGTCCGGAGCAGATCGAGGGGCGCGGCAAGGCTCGCCCGGACTAGCTAGGGCGGGAGCGGCGCGATCTCTAGACGGAGAAGCTCGATCCGCAGCCGCAGGATGCGGTCGCCGCCGGGTTGTGGATTTTGAACATGCGGCCCATCAGATCGTCGACGAAGTCGATTTTGCTGCCGCGCAGGAAGTCGAGGGACACGGGATCGATAACGACGCGCGCCCCGTCGTCTTCGAGAACGAGGTCCTCCGCGGAGCGATCCTGGGTGATCGCATAGGTATATTGGAAACCGGAACAGCCGCCGCCCTCGACGCCGATGCGCAGGACCGAACCTTCGGGTTCGCCCTTCAGGATTTCGGCGATGCGCCGTGCCGCGCTCTTCGTGAGCCCGACCTGGTTTTCGACTGCGGTCATGAAAAACCTCAAGTTCGGCGGGGCCAAGCGGCCGAGCCGCTTGCGCGCCATCCTGAAGCGAAGATATGTCGCGAACTGCGTGACTGCAACGAATCACAACCGCGGGCTGCGGGAGAGGCTGGAGGCGAGGCTTGGCATCGGCTGGGAACCAGGAAAAGTCCGCCGCCTTGCCTTGGCGCGCCGCCTATGCGGCCGATCCGGGTGCGAGCCGCGGGCGGCTCTTTGCCGAGCCGATTTCGCCGACCCGGACCGAATTCCAGCGCGACCGCGACCGTATCCTCCACAGCGCGGCCTTCCGCCGCCTCGCGCACAAAACCCAGGTCTTCGTTCCGCACGAAGGCGACCATTACCGCACGCGGCTCACGCATACGATCGAGGTCAGCCAAATCGCCCGCGCGCTTGCCCGCGCGCTTGGCCTCGACGACGATCTCGCCGAAGCCCTGGCGCTCGGCCACGATCTCGGCCACACGCCCTTCGGCCACACGGGCGAAGATGCGCTCGACCAGCGGATGCGCGCTTATGGCGGCTTCGACCACAACGCCCAGGCGCTGCGCATCGTCACCAAGCTCGAACATCGCTACGCGGCGTTCGACGGACTGAACCTGACCTGGGAGACGCTCGAAGGCCTCGTCAAACATAATGGACCTTTGCTCAAGGCCGACGGAAGTCCGGCGCCGCGCTATGCGGCGCGCGGCCTGCCGCTGGCGGTCGTCGAATATTCCAGGGCTCACGATCTGAGGCTCGACAGCTTCGCCAGCGCCGAAGCGCAAGCCGCGGCGCTTTCCGACGACATCGCCTATAACGCGCACGATCTCGACGACGGCCTGCGGGCCGGGCTCTTCGACTTCGACGCGGCGGCCGAGCTCGATTTCCTGCGCGACATTTTGAAAGGCATCGATAGACATTATCCGGGCCTGGAAAAGGCGCGCCGCGTCCATGAGCTCGTGCGGCGCGTCATCGCGCATTTCATCGAGGACGGCATCGCCGAAAGCCGAAGAAGACTCGCGGCGAGCGGCGTCCGAAGCGCCGACGACATCCGCGCCCAGGCCGTCCCCGTGGTCGGCTTTTCCGCAGCCGCCGAGGCGACCGACAAAGAGATCAAGGCCTTTCTCTTGCAGAACATGTATCGCCATCCGCGCATCGGCCGCATCCGCGTCGAGGCCGCGGCCGTCGTCGATGCTCTTTTCGCCGCCTTCCTGAAGGATCCGGCTTTGATGCCGGTGGAATGGAGCCAGGCCGCCGCAAATCTTCGGCGTGACGACGCGCCACGGCGCGCGCGGCTGGTCTGCGATTATATCGCCGGGATGACCGACCGATATGCGCTGGCCGAACATGCCCGTCTTTTTGACGCTACGCCCGAATTGCGTTAGGCGCGCACCGGCAGACCGCAATGAACATTTACGCCGAATTTCACGACCGGGTCGCGGCAATCCTGAGACGGATCGTTGCGAGCGGCCGCCTGCCCAAGGATCTCGATCTGACGCGCTTCGTGGTCGAGCCGCCGCGCGATCCGGGCCATGGCGATCTCGCCGTCAACGCGGCCATGGTCTATGCCAAGGAGGCCAAGCAGAGTTTTGCCGGTCCGCGTCAGCTCGCAACCGAGCTTGCGGTCGCGCTCGCGGACGACGAGGACGTGGCGCAGGCCGAAGTCGCCGGACCCGGCTTTCTCAATATCCGCCTGCGGCCGGGCGCCTTTGCGAGGATTCTGCGTCGTGCGTTGGAGGAAGGGGCGCGCTTCGGGCTGGAACCGGTGCCGGCGCAGCGGATCAATGTCGAATATGTCTCGGCCAATCCGACTGGACCTATGCATGTGGGCCATGGGCGCGGCGCGGTCTTCGGCGACGCGCTCGCCAATCTTCTGGCGCACGTCGGCCATGACGTGACGCGCGAATATTACGTCAACGATGCCGGTACGCAGGTCGATATCCTCGCCCGCTCCGCCTATCTGCGCTACCGCGAAGTCTTGGGAGAAAAGATCGAGATCCCCGAGGGTCTTTATCCGGGCGACTATCTCAAGCCGGTCGGCGCGACGCTCGCCGAAGACTATGGGCGCGCCCTCTTGGGATGCCCCGAAAGCGAATGGATCGGGCCGGCGCGCAGCGCGGCGGTCGCCGCGATGATGGACATGATCCGCGCCGATCTCGCCGCGCTCGGCATCGTCCACGAGGTCTTCTTTTCGGAGCGCTCGCTGACGGCCGAGGCCGATCTGATCGCCGCGACAATTGCCGAACTTGCGTCGCGCGGCCTCGTCTATGTGGGCCGTTTGCCGCCGCCGAAGGGACAGCCAAGCGAAGATTGGGAAGATCGCGAACAGACGCTCTTCAAATCGACCGCCTTCGGCGACGACATCGACCGGCCGCTCACCAAATCGGATGGGACTTACACGTATTTTGCCGCCGACATCGCCTATCACAGATCGAAGATCGAACGCGGCTTCGAGACCTTGATCGACATTTGGGGCGCCGATCACGGCGGCTATGTGAAACGCATGCAGGCCGCGGTCTCGGCGCTTTCGGGAGGCCGGGCGAAGCTCGACGTCAAGCTCTGTCAGCTCGTCAAACTGATGCGCGGCGGCGAACCCGTCAAAATGTCAAAACGCGCCGGCGACTTCGTCACCTTGCGCGAGGTCGTCGACGAAGTCGGTGTCGATGCGACCCGTTTCATGATGCTGTTTCGCAAGAACGACGCGGTTCTCGAATTCGATCTGGCGCGCGTCATCGAACAGTCGAAGGACAATCCGGTCTTTTATGTCCAATACGCGCATGCGCGCGGAAAATCCGTCATGCGCCAGGCGCGCGCCATTTTTCCGGGGATAGATTTATCCGTTGCGGCGCTCGCCGGCGCCGATCTGTCGCTCCTGAGGGACGAAGGCGAAATCCGCCTCATCAAGCTGATTGCCCAATATCCGCGTGTAATCGAGGCTGCCGCGGCGGCACATGAACCGCACCGGGTCGCCTTTTACCTTCACGACCTTGCCTCAGACCTGCATTCGCATTGGACACATGGCAAAGATCAGCCACAATTACGCTTTGTTAATGAAGAAAGTAGAGATTTAACTATTGCGCGCTTGGCGCTTGTAACTGCGGTTACAACAATATTGGCGGCGGGACTGGCCATTCTCGGGGTTCATGCCCC
>JASHVQ010000222.1 GCA_030044485.1 Methylovirgula sp.
GGCTCCCTTTCGACGAGCGGCCATATGCGCCATTCGTCGGCGGCGGCGATGAGGTCGCGGATGCGTCGGTCCCATGTGGCAAAACGCGCCGCGATCTTGCGCGGATCGCCGGGTTGCGCCCAGATGTCGGCGCTCCAATCTATGCCCGCCTGTTCATGCAGGACGGCGACGACATTGGTGATCCTGCCGCCGCGCAAAGGATAGTGCACGACATGCGCGCCGGGCCCCAGCCACAGCGTGCTTTCCGGCTGCCGCAGTTCCAGCGCGACACGGTCGGATTTGACGAGCGCCCGCCAGGCGACGTGGCGGGCCTTGCGCGGCATCTCGTCATGCC
The DNA here is from genome assembly GCA_030044485.1 of Methylovirgula sp. Taxonomy (GTDB): domain Bacteria; phylum Pseudomonadota; class Alphaproteobacteria; order Rhizobiales; family Beijerinckiaceae; genus Methylovirgula. Next base: position 335 of record JASHVQ010000222.1, read on the forward strand.
GTCCTTCGTTGAGCCGGGCGCGCACGAATGAATGAAGGCCGTCGGCGCCGATCAGGCAATCGCCGACATAGGAGGCATGCGTCGCGTCGTGTTCGGCGGCGAGCGTGACGCCGTCCTCGCCGGCCATGAAACCAGAAAGCACGCTGCCCGGCACGATATGAATGGACTGTTGCGCCATCGCCGCTTCGACGAGCGCCTTATGCAAATCGCTGCGATGCGCGAGCAAATAAGGCGCACCCCAGCGCCGCTCGGCCTCATCGAGCGGGAACAGGACGATCGTTAAGCCGTCGCGGGCGCGCCGGACGTGAAGGGCTTTCGGAGCGAGCGCCGTGGCGGCGAGGCGCGGGAGAACGTCGAATTGGCGCAAAATCGCGCTGGCATTGGGGGAGATTTGCAGTCCTGCGCCGATCTCGCTGGCAAGCGCCGTACGTTCCAGCAAGGTCACGCGCCAACCGCGCCGCGCCATGCCCAGCGCGGCGGCAAGCCCGCCGATCCCGGCGCCGGCGATCAGCGCATGGGGCGGATCGCGCATCGCTAGAGCGCCGAAGAAAATCTAGGCGGGCGCCGGCGACGTATAGGCGCACTCGGGCGGAACGCAGGCATCATGCGCAAGTGTCGCATCGTGGACATAATGGGTCGAACAATAGGGGCAGACCACGTCCGCGGCATCGCCCATGTCGATGAAAACATGCGGATGATCGCCGGGCGGCAGAGCGCCGATGCACATGAATTCCTTGGCGCCGATACGCACCTGCGCGACGCCCGGCTGATTGTGAAAATGCGGCGTGCCGTTGTCGATCATGAGAAGATCCCGCGTGGTCTGCGGGCAGCATAGGGGCGGGCGGCGAATTTGAACAGTGCAAATGCGCCGGCCGCCGCGACGCGAGCGCGCATTGAAACGCGCCACGCCGCTGTTATTTTCCCGCCGGCATGCAAGAATTCTCCTCCGGCGGCGTGCGGATCGCCTATATCGACGAAGCGCGGGGCGGAGAGCCGATCCTTCTCTTGCACGGCTTTGCTTCGAACCATTCGGTCAACTGGGTCTTCCCGCAATGGGTGAAAACGTTGACGGCGGCGGGGCGCCGCGTCATCGCGCTCGACAGCCGCGGCCATGGAAAGAGCGAGAAACTCTATCGGCCCGAGGATTACGCAATTCCCGAGATGGCCGATGATGCGCGCAATCTTCTGGATCGTTTGGACGTTACCAGGGCCGACATCATGGGCTATTCGATGGGGGCGCGAATCGCCACGCTCCTTGCCTTGGCGCACCCCGAAAGGGTTCGCTCGCTGATCATCGGCGGCATGAGCGACAAGCTTATCTCTTCGGCCGGCCTCGGTCCCGAGATTGCCGAGGCCATGGAAGCGCCGTCCGCCGCGGACTTGAAGCACGAGGGCGCAAAAATGTTTCGCCTCTTTGCCGAAGCGACGCGCAGCGATCTCAAAGCGCTTGCCGCCTGCGCGCGCGGTGCGAGGCTCAAGATCAGCGAAGCCGAACTTCAGCGCCTCGACGCGCCGGTCCTCGTCGCGGTCGGCTCCAAGGACCATATAGCGGGCGCGGCAGATCGGCTGGCCGCCAAAATCCCAGGAGCTCGCGTGTTAAGCATTCCGGACCGCGACCACAACCGCAGCGTCGGCGACGCCGTCTTTAAAGATGCGGTTCTCGGCTTTCTTAAGAGCCGGCCCTAGGCCCCGTGCGAAAGGCGCTGCGGCGCATGCCAAAGCGTGATAGGAGAGGGCGGCTTTCTTCGGAGGTTTCGTGATTCCGGGCAATTCGCCGCTGGCGAGGCTACATAGCATCGATCGCACCGACTCGGTCTTTGCGCGGGTGCGCGCCGAAGGCGAGGAGATCGTGCGCCGCGAGCCGCAAATCGCCGGCTGGGTCGCTTCGACCATACTTGACCAGCCGACGCTCGAGGCGGCGATCGTCTGCCGGGTCGCTGCGCGCCTTGCTCACGATGAGGTCCCGGGCGAGTTCATTCGCCAGACCTATCTCGACGTCATTGCTCGCGAACCCGCGATCGGCGCGGCTTTTCGCACCGATATTCTGGCCACGTTGGACCGCGATCCCGCCTGCACGCGGCTTATCGAGCCCGTGCTCTATTTCAAGGGCTTCCATGCGATTGCCACGCATCGTCTCGCGCATGTTCTGTGGAATTCGGGCCAGCAGGATCTCGCCCTTTATCTGCAAAGCCGCTCCTCCGAGGTTTTCCAGACGGACATTCATCCGGCCGCCAAGATCGGCAAGGGCATATTCCTCGATCATGCGACCGGGCTCGTCGTCGGCTCGACCGCGGTGATCGAAGACGATGTCTCCATCCTTCAGGACGTCACTCTGGGCGGCACCGGCAACGAGAGCGGCGACCGGCATCCAAAAATCAGACATGGCGTATTGATCGGCGCCGGCGCCAAGATCCTCGGCAACATCGAGGTCGGCCACTGCGCGCGCATCGCCGCGGGCTCCGTCGTCCTGCGCCCGGTTCCGCCGAAGAAGACCGTGGCCGGCGTACCGGCAATGGTCGTCGGCGAGGCGGGCTGCGCCGAACCGGCGCGCACGATGGATCAGATTCTCGCTGCCAAGAAAGAATAGGTCTTGGACAAGGTCGAGTTGCGCAAACTGCAAGGCTTTCTGCGCGCCGCTTTCGGCAATCAGGGCTTGAGAGTCGTGCCCGCCAAGCGCAATCCCGAGGACGCCGAGATGCATCTCGGCGAGCGCAGCATCGCCTCGATCGTCGTCGACGACGAGGACGGCGATCGTTCCTTTGCCCTGGCGATGAAGATTCCCGTCGAACGCGCCGTCTTGCAGGACTATCTGCGGCGCCTCTTCGAGAACGACAAGCTGAGAATCGTGCCGCGGCCGAAGAAGAACGACTCGGTCGAATTGAATTCTGGCGACGATTATCTGGGCGTCATTTCGGCCGATGATCCGAAAGGTCACAGCTACACGCTGCAGGTCGCCATTCTCGATTTCGATCTCGAAGACTATTGAGGCGCTGTTTCAGAGCGTGATGTTCTCGTCGAAATGCTCAGGCGCGAGCATCTTGTCGAAGCTCACCGCAAAGCCGCCATCGAACATACGCACCACATGGCCGCTCGTCTGGCCGAGGACCACTTTCGTGCCGACCGCCGGCTTCGCGGCGGTGCTGATGGCGGCGCCCGATACCGAAACGTCGATGAGCTTGACCACGTGCTCGCGGTCGCCTTCGATCTTCAGGATCGCGTGGCGGCGATGCGGAACGATGCGCTCGTGGCGGCGGTCCTCGGGCATGCCGAGAGCGGCGCGGTTGATGAGCCAGGTGAGCTGAATGGCGATCTTCTCGCGCTTGGCAAAAGGAAGGCTCATTTGGATCGCGAAGCCGCGCTCCGTGTGGCGCACGATCTTGCCTTCGATGCGGCCGATCTGGTCGAAATAGGCGACCACGCGTTCCCCGATCTCGCCGCGCACCGGTGCGACAACGGCCACTCCCCCGGGCGACATGTCGGTCGTCTGGCAAGGGAATTCGCGCTTGTCCTCAAGCATGTAGCGGCCGAGAAGGGCGATCTCGACACGCTGATGCCGTCGCCGCTCAGAGAACTTCTGTATGGGCTTGAGCATCGATTTCATTGAGGCGTCGCAGTTCGTTATCCGACCCAAGGCAGCGCGGCCTTAGGGTGAACGCGACGTATTAAGGCAGTCTTATCGAATTTGCGGAGAGAGGCGGGTTTTCGGCCCAAATCTCATCTGCCGCCCGGAATAACCCTTAAGTGCGACCGCAATTCTGGGGGATCTGGCCTCTGCGGCTCGGGAAATTGCGCGTCGAACGCGCCGCCCATAAGGGCCCCATCTTCGATGGCGCGCAGCGAGCGCAGGACCATGGCCTCGACGGCCAAGAGGCCAAGCCAGGTGGGCTTCTTGGCCGCCGTCATGAGTCCCAGGATGCGTGCTTGGGCATAGCCGTTGTGCCGCAAGGGCAGGAGCAGGATTTCGAGGTCGGCCTTGGCATAACCTTCGGGCCTTGCTTCGGCGCAGGCGATGACCGGACAGGCCGCGTCGATGACGGTCAGCAGGGCGGCGGCGATGTTCTGTTGGTCGCGCCCCCGCCAAAGGTCAAGAAAAGCGCGGCCCTTCTGCTCGCCGCAGAAGAACGCATTGACGCGGCTGCCGGACATCACGAAAGGGAAGTGATGCCCGTTATCGACCTCGAGCATGAAGAGATCGGCCAGCAGATTGCGGATGGCGCCAAGATCGATGTCCGAGCGCTCCGGCGCACTGCGTTCGCCGCGCAGGCGGTCCCAGTAGTCGAAAAGCTCGCGCGTCGCCAAATGTCTCATTTCGGCTCCCCGCCGGTCATTCTGGGATGCGCGGTGCCGCCATTGCTTCCAATTGGCACGCGGCAGCCCAGAATCTCTCTCTGCGGCGGGAATCGAGCAGCCTCTATGCCAGCCGCTCTGCGCGCGGCGATCCGAGGAGGAGACGCCAGAAGCTGCTATAAGCGCGGCATGGGATCTGAGGCCTATCGTTTCGCCATAGCTCCGATGATGGATTGGACGGATCGGCATTGCCGCTACTTCCATCGCATCCTTTCGCGGCGCGCTCGGCTCTATACGGAAATGTTGACCGCCGCCGCGGTGCTCAATGGCGATCGCCTGCGGTTGCTCGACCACGACGAAGCCGAACATCCGCTTGCCGTGCAGCTCGGCGGATCGCAGCCTCGTGAGCTTGCCGAGGCTGCCGCGATTTGCGCCGATTTCGGCTATGACGAGATCAACCTCAACGTCGGCTGCCCCTCCGAACGCGTGCAAAACGGAGCCTTCGGCGCATGTCTGATGCGCGAGCCGGCGCGCGTCGCCGAATGCGTCGCGGCGATGAAGGCGCGCGTGGCCCTGCCGGTCACCGTGAAGTGCCGTCTCGGCGTTGACGAACAGGAAAAGGATGCGCTGTTCATTTTCGCGGAGGCGGTGATTCAGGCTGGCGCCGACGCGCTCATCGTTCATGCCCGCAAGGCTTGGCTCAAGGGACTTTCGCCGCGCGACAACAGAACCGTGCCGCCTCTCGATTATACGCCGGTGCGCGCCCTCAAGCAGGCCCATCCGCATATTCCCGTCGTGCTCAATGGCGGCCTCGCCGACCTGAGCCAGATGAAGGCCGAGCTTGCGGGTGTCGACGGCTTAATGATCGGCCGCGCCGCCTACCAGGATCCGGCGCTGTTGCTTGATGTCGACAGAGTTTTCTTCGACGCCGAGGCGCCGGTCGAAAGCCGCCGCGCGGCCGTCGAGGCGTATCTTCCCTACATTGAAGCGCGCCTCAAGGAAGGCGCGCCTCTTTCCGCGATGACGCGTCACATGCTCGGCCTCTATAACGGATTGTCGGGTGCGCGCGCCTTTCGCCGGCATCTGGCGACGCAGGCGGCGAAGCCCGGCGCGGGCGTGGAGGTCGTGCGCGAAGCGATGGCCTGGGTGAGGGAAGACGAGCGCACCGCGGCCGCCGAATAGGACCGGCCGGCTCTATTTCTTCATTTCTTTACGACCTGAAAGCCCTTGACCGGCGTGAACATTGCCCAGAGCACGCCGAGGCTCTCCATCGTCCCAAAGATCGGCAGCAGGACCAGCAAGGCCAAGGTCAATGCGGTCCGACGGCCCCATCCCACGACTCCATGTTCGTCCATGTTGGCTTTCAGGCCCGTGATGTAAAGGATCGCAAAGGTCGCGAAGGAATAACTGGCGAAGAGCCGGATCAGCGTGTTGACTTCGACGTTGTAGAAAAGCTTTCCAAACGTATAGAGCATGGCGAACGGCGCCAGACCCCACAACATCGTGTTCAAAGCCACGCAAAAACGCCAACGCAGTTTCACCGGCGCGTGCAACGATACTTTCATCAAGCCTTGGAACCAACGCCTGCGTTGACGCAGGAAATCCGAAAACGACATGCACGACTGTTCTTCGAGGTAGCCCTCGACCCAGGCGCTGCGCAAGCCGCTCTGCATGGCTTTCACGGCCCAGAAAGCATCTTCCGTAATATCGCCTTGCGGGCCGAAATCGAAACCGCCCGTCGCCTTCTCGATATCGTTGCGAACCACGATGAACGACCCGTGCAGTCCGAAGATCGTAAAGCCCAACCGGTGCTGGAAATAGAAGCGCGCGAAATCGTCTCCGGTGCGCACCATGTCGGCCAGAGTAAGAAACGGGTGTTTTGCCCACTCGCGGTGGTAAAGCAGCGCGCCTTGGCCGATGTGCAGGTTCTGCGACAGCTCCTCTTGGCGGATGAAATTGCAGATTCCCTTGATGCCCGACGAGGTGGGCTGCGTTTCCTCGTCGAGATGCACGATCCAGGTCTTGTCGGAGATCGGCGAATTTAAGAGGGCGTAGTGAAGCGCCCTCGCCTTGAAGCGGGAATTGTTGGGCGTGCGATAGTCCTTGGGAACGATGATGACGCGCACATCCTTGTCGTGTTGGGGGAGCAGCAGGATGTTGTCCCCGTAATCCATGACGACTTCGATGACGTAGGGTGCCAGCGGGGTCTTGGCCATTTCTTCCTGGCAGCGCCGGATGGTGCGCAGGACCACGTTGATGTTCTTGCCCGCCGTCACAATGCGCCAGCAGATCAGGCGGTTGATGGGCCGGGCGTCGTCCAGGTCGGTGCTGTGACGATATTTGAACGTTCCAACCAAACCGATCGTGCCGGGCAGGAAGCCGATCAACCAGATCAGCGAGGACCACGACCAGATCTCGTCCAATAAGGTCGAAGCCGGTCTCGCCGGTGGCGATATCCAATACCAAACCATTGAAGTCAGGATCATCGACACGAGGCTCAGGGCGACGCGCGTCCTGTGCCCCGTTATGAAGCCGAAATTCGAATCTCGCACCGGCTCTTTCGGGACCGAAATCGGCTGGGTGTCTTGAACAAGTTTCAAGTTATCCAAGTCATTGCTCCCGGCTAAGCTGTCGCTCCTGCTTAAGGCAAACGGCGCCTTTGGTCGACAGCGCCGCCCACGCGGCAAGCGGTCGCTCCACCTTGGCTGTTGTTCAGGAAGTACAAGGACCATGGCGCCGCACGCGGCTGCGATACCTTAGCTTCCGCTCCGCGCCTCCATCAACGCCCCCTTCAGTGCCGCGATCGTGGCCTCCATCTCATGTGCGTCGAGACTGGCAAAGCCAAGACGCGCCGCGGGTTTGGAACGGCCCGAGATCGCGCAATCTGTGCTGGTCAGGAATTGCGGGCCCTGCGGCCAGTAACGTTCGAGTTTTTCGAGATCGATCGAATCGGGAAAACGAACCCAGAAGGCAAGCCCTCCGGCCGGCACGTCGAAAGTGGCGTGGCCGCCGAGTTCGGCGCGCAGCGCCTCCGCAAAGGACGTGCGCCGCTTGTCGAAGATGGCGTGCACACGCTTGACGTGTCGGCGCAATTGCCCGGATTCGATCAGTTCCACGATGGCCAGTTCGGTGATCGGATCGCCTTGCCGGTCGATCGCGCCAATCCAATTGCCGATCTGTTCGATGAGCCGGCTTGGGCCGGCGACATAGCCGATGCGTAGGCTGGGCGACAGAATCTTCGAAAACGAGCCGACGTAGACGATCTGCCCTGCGACATCATTGCTTGCCAGCGGGAACATCGGCTGATGGTCGAACTGGAACTCGTGGTCGTAATCATCTTCGATGACGATGAATCCGAATTGCGCGGCAAGCGCCCGCAGCCGCAGCCTGGCGCTGGGGCGCAGCACGACGGTCGTCGGAAACTGGTGGCCGGGCGTGAGATAGACGGCGCGCACCCGCGTGCGCCGGCAGATGTCCTCGAGATGGTCGAGGTCGATGCCCTCCGCCGTCAGGCGCGCCGCGGCGACGCGCGCCCCGGCGAGCACGAAGGCCTGCACCGCGGGGGGATAGGTGAGCTCCTCGAAGATCACGGTGTCGTCGCGGGCGACGATGCATTGGGCGATGACGTAAAGCGCCATCTGGCTGCCGCGCGTCACGCAGATGTTGTCGGGCGTCGTGTTGAGGCCGCGCGTCATGTTGAGCATTTTGGAGATCGACTGACGCAGCGGTTCCGAGCCGCGCGGATCGCCATAGCCGAGAAGCCGCTGGCGCGCCGCGGCGCGCGCCGCGCTGGCATAGGCCTGGGCGATCGCCGTCGTCGGGATGAGGCGCTGGTCGGGGACGCCGTCGTCGAAACGCACCTTGCCACGCTGCGGCCAGAGGAGCGGCGGGCGCACCTCCCGGCCGCGCGGCCCGGGCAGGGCGTGCATCGATTCGGGCATGGCGGCCTTGGCCGAGCCGGCAATGCTGCGCGCGACGAATGTGCCGCGTCTTTGGTCAGTCGTGACCCAGCCTTGTGCGGTCAATTCCTCATAGGCCTGGACGACGGTCTTGCGGTTCACCGCGAGATCGCGCGCAAGGTCGCGCGTGCCGGGCAAAGAATCGCCGGCCGCGAGCCGGCCTCTCTGGATTTCCTCGATAATCGCCTGGGCGATGCGCAGGCTCAGGCTGCCGCGGCCCTCGGAGCGCACGATCAGGTTTGGAACCCAGGGGCGAAGCATCTGGTCCCCCGCGGACAGCATTTGGCTGTTCGATCAGCCGGTTGCTTCGCCCGACAAGCAAGAAACACGCTATATGGGAGAATCCCCATGCCCGCCACGAATTGTCGCGCGTCGAAAGCGGGGCGGCCAATTGGGACATTCGCGCCAGATTCCGGACCTGAAAGCTCCGCGCCCGGCCGTTCGCACCGCGATCCGCGCTTTTTGGGCGGAGAAAGAGCCAGTTTCACGCGCCTCGATGGGCCAAGAAAGCGCCGCACTTTTCCCTCTGCCGACTGGCCCAGCGCCGACTTAAAAACTGGATGTTCTCGGCGGGCCAAGCGGCTCTTAGCCTCCCGCCAATTGCGACCTAAGGGTCGCGGGGTAGGGAGGCTCGTGACACGTAGGCCGCAAGAGGCATCAACCCTCTTTGGAAGGCTTGTCGTCATGTCCGCCACGACCACGAAACGGCTGAAGCCCAATTGTCTCGGCTTCGCCGAACTCCTCGCGCAAAACATCGGGGTTATTTCTCCCACAATGACGGCGGCGCTCATCGTCCCCGTCATGTATTCGAACACCGGCGACTGGAGCTGGCTCCCCTACGCGCTCGGCACAGTCATGCTGCTGTTCGTCGCCTTCAACCTGAACCAGTTCGCCAAACGCTCCACCTCCGCCGGGTCTATCTATGCCTATATCTGCCGGGGCCTCGGCCTCACCGCCGGCGCCATCGGCGGCTGGGCGCTCATCTGGGCCTACCTCGGGATCTCGATGGCGGGAGTGACCGGATTTACGGTGTTCGCCGGCAAGCTTCTCTCGATGATGGGGATCAACGCGCCGTCGATTCTTCTCTTCGCGGTCTGCGCCGCGATCGCCTGGTGGTGCGCCTGGAAGAACGTCAACCTGTCGGCGAAAACGACGCTCGTCATCGAAGCGATTTCCGTGGCGTTCATCCTCTTGCTCGCCTTCATCGTGCTCGCGCATCACAACTTCGCCATCGACCAGGCGCAGTTCGATCCGAAGACTGTGCCTTGGTCGAGCATCGGCCTCGGCGTCGTGGTGGCAATCTTCTCGCTCGTCGGCTTCGAAGCGGCGACCGCCTTCGGCGACGAAGCGAAGAACCCGCTGAAAACCGTGCCGGCTTCCATCTACGTAAGCCTCATTATTTCGGGCATCTTTTTCGTGTTCGTAACCTACGTGGAAGTGCTCGGCGTGCGCGGCTATTCGACGACGCTCGACAAGATCGATCAGCCGCTGAACGTGCTCGCGCAAATGATCAATATGCCCATCTTGCAGATCCCGCTCTCGCTCGGCGCGATGCTCAGTTTCTTCGCGCTGAACCTTTCCTGCATCAGCGCCGGCGGTCGCGTCATCTACGCGATGGGGCGACATGGCATATTCCCGGAGTCGACCGCAACCGCGCACGACAAGAACGAGACGCCGCATATCGCGGT
>JASHVQ010000223.1 GCA_030044485.1 Methylovirgula sp.
CCGACGAGGCCGGCGCGGTCGATGGCGAAACGCACCGGAAGGTGCTGGATCGCAATGTCGTGCACGACCTGATCGTAGGCGCGCTGCAGGAAGGTCGAATAGATCGCGCAGAAGGGCTTGAAGCCCTCGGTCGCAAGTCCGCCGGCGAAGGTCACGGCGTGCTGCTCGGCGATGCCCACATCGAAGGTCCGCTGCGGAAAGGCTTTCTCGAAAACGTCGAGCCCCGTGCCCGACGGCATGGCGGCGGTGATGGCGACGATCTTGTCGTCGCGCTCGGCTTCCTTGATGAGCGCGTCGGCGAAGACGCGCGTATAGCTCGGCGCATTGGCCTTGGGCTTGACCTGCGCGCCCGTCACAACGTCGAACATGTTGACGGCGTGGTGCTTGTCCTTGGCGGCTTCGGCGGGCGCATAGCCCTTGCCCTTTTGGGTGACGACATGAACGAGAATGGGGCCGCTGACCTTGGCGTCGCGGACGTTCTTCAGCACCGGCAAGAGATGATCGATGTTGTGGCCGTCGATGGGACCGACATAATAGATGCCGAGTTCCTCGAACAGAGTCCCGCCGACCCAGAAATTGCGAACGAACTCTTCCGTCTTGCGCGCCCGTTCGTAAATGAACTTCGGCAGATGTTTGCCGAGCTGTTTCACGGTCTCGCGCACGCTGCGATAGGCGCCGCCCGAAACAAGCCGGGCGAGATAATTGGCGAGCGCGCCGGAGGGCGGGGCGATCGACATGTCGTTGTCGTTGAGGATGATGACGAGGCGCGAATGCATCGCCCCGGCATTGTTCATGGCCTCATAGGCCATGCCCGCCGACATCGCCCCGTCGCCGATCACGGCGATCACATTGTTCGGCCGATTAGCGAGCGTGCTCGCCACCGCCATGCCGAGACCGGAGGAGATCGACGTCGAGGAATGCGCCGCCCCAAACGGGTCGTATTCGCTTTCCGCGCGCCGGGTGAAGCCGGAGAGGCCGCCGCCCTTGCGCAGGGTGCGAATCCGGTCGCGCCGCCCCGTCAGGATTTTGTGCGGATAGGACTGGTGCCCCACGTCCCAGATCAGCCGGTCGCGGGGCGTGTCGAAGACGTAGTGAAGCACGACGGTCAGTTCGATCACGCCGAGGCCGGCGCCGAGATGCCCGCCGGTGACAGAAACGGCGTCGATCGTCTCATGCCGTAATTCCGCCGCCACCTGCGGCAGGTCGGATTCCGGCAGCCGCCGCAAATCTTCGGGCGAACCGATCGAATCAAGCAAGGGTGTCTTGGAATTGGCTGTCACAGGCGCCTCGTTCTTGCGGTAAAGCTTTACCTTGGCTCAGAAATGTCCGAACTGTTTGGAAAGTCGAACGCAAAGGCCTGGCTGCTTTGCTTCGCCGTTAACCCTCAATATCCGGGATCGGGTCATGCGGCAACGCAATGAACTAGCTCAGACCATGCCAAATCTCCAGTTTCGCGGGCTTATTGGCGGGTTGTGGCTTTCAAGTGACGGGTCCGCCGGCCATGGCATATAGGGTGCCGGGGGCCGGCATGTACTGGTTAACGGCTCGATTTTTAATGTCGGGCGCCTGTAGGGTGGCGGGCCGGACGGCCGGCCGGGCGGCGAACTATTCCAAGGCCTGGAGCCGATCGGTCGAGGCTTGCGCCGCGCGCCCTTGGGCTATGACGCGCGGAAACCAGCCCGATGTTCGGCGGGAAGGCTCCAAGCTGCGGAGGCGACGCGCAGACGCCGCGGCCTTCGCGGCGCAGAGCCGGACAGGAAATTGACATGGCGAAATGGGTTTACACGTTTGGCGACGGCAAGGCCGAGGGAAGCCGGGATCTCGCAGCCCTGCTCGGCGGCAAGGGCGCCAACTTGGCCGAGATGGCCAATCTCGGCCTGCCCGTGCCGCCCGGGTTTACGATCACGACCGAGGTCTGCGCCTATTTCTACGCGCATGCCAAAACCTATCCGGAAAAGCTCGGGGCCGAAATCGAAGCCGCCCTCGCGCATGTCGGCAAACTGACGGGACGGCGTTTCGGCGACGCGCAGCGCCCCCTGCTGCTCTCGGTGCGCTCGGGCTCGCAGGCGTCAATGCCCGGCATGTTGGATACGGTCCTCAATCTCGGGCTTAACGATGCAACCGTCGAAGGGCTTGCCAAGGCCGCCGACGACCGGCGTTTCGCCTACGATTCCTATCGCCGCTTCATCCAGATGTATTCGAACGTCGTGCTCGGGATAGGGCATCATCATTTCGAAGAAATGCTCGAAGCCTTCAAGGAAGCGAAGAATCTCTCGAACGACACCGAGCTTTCGGCCGAAGACTGGCAGAAGGTCATCGCCGAGTTCAAGGCCAAATTCAACGCCGTGCATGGCGCGGCTTTCCCGCAGGAGCCGCAGGAACAGCTTTGGGGCGCGATCGGCGCCGTCTTCGGCTCCTGGATGAACCCGCGCGCCAAGATCTATCGCCAGCTCCACAATATTCCCGAAAGTTGGGGAACGGCGGTCAGCGTGCAGGCCATGGTCTTCGGCAATATGGGCGAAACCTCGGCGACCGGAGTCGCCTTCACCCGCAATCCTTCGACCGGCGCCAGGGAACTCTATGGCGAGTTCCTGATCAATGCGCAGGGCGAGGACGTGGTCGCCGGATTGCGCACGCCGCAGAACATCACGGAGGCGGCGCGGACCGCCGCCGCTTCCGAGGCGGCTTCGATGCAGACGGCGCTGCCCGAGGTCTTTGCCGAGTTCGTGCGCGTCGCCGACCGGCTCGAAAAACATTACCGCGACATGCAGGATGTCGAATTCACCGTCGAGCGCGGCAAGTTGTGGATGTTGCAGACGCGTTCCGGCAAGCGCACCGCCAAGGCGGCGCTGCGCATTGCGGTGGAAATGGCGCAAGAAAATCTGATCACGGAGGAAGAGGCTATCCTGCGCGTCGATCCCGCCTCGCTCGATCAACTGCTGCATCCGACGATCGATCCGCGCGCCGCGCGCAACGTGGTTGCGACCGGCCTGCCGGCTTCCCCCGGCGCCGCCTGCGGCGAAATCGTCTTCAACGCCGAAGAAGCCGAGGCGCTCAAGAACGGCGGCCACCGCGTCATCCTCGTGCGCGTCGAGACGAGCCCCGAGGACATCAACGGAATGCATGCTGCCGAGGGCATTCTGACGACGCGCGGCGGCATGACTTCGCATGCAGCGGTCGTGGCGCGCGGCATGGGCAAGCCTTGCGTCTCGGGCGCCGGTTCGATCCGCGTCGATTATGCGAAAGAGACGATGAGCGTCGCGGGCTCGGTGTTTCGCAAGGGCGATCTCATCACCATCGACGGCACGACCGGCCAAATCATCGCCGGGCGGGTCGAAATGGAGCAGCCGGAATTGTCGGGCGATTTTGCGATCATGATGGATTGGGCGGACAAGCACCGCCGCATGCGGGTTCGCGCCAACGCCGAGACCGAGGCCGATGCGCAAGTGGCGCGACGCTTCGGCGCCGAAGGCATCGGCCTTTGCCGCACCGAGCACATGTTCTTCGAGATCGACCGCATCAACACCATGCGCGAGGTGATTCTTGCGCCCGATGAAAAAGGGCGGCGCGCCGCGCTTGCCAAGCTCCTGCCGATCCAGCGCCGCGACTTCGCGGCGCTGTTCGAGATCATGGCGGGATTCCCGGTCACGATCCGCCTGCTCGACCCGCCCCTGCACGAATTTCTGCCGACGCGCGCCGCCGATATTGCCGAAGTCGCCGCCGCCATGGGCGTCTCGGAAGACAGACTCGAGCGCCGCGCCGCCGAGCTTCACGAGTTCAATCCCATGCTCGGCTTTCGCGGCTGCCGGCTGGCCATTGCCTTCCCGGAGATCGCGCAAATGCAGGCGCGCGCCATATTCGAGGGCGCGCTCGAGGCCAAGCGCCGTGGCGGAATTCCTCCCGAGCCCGAAATCATGGTGCCGCTGGTCGTCAGCAGGCCGGAGTTCGACCTCGTCAAAGCCGAAATCGACGCCACCGCGCGTGCCGTCTTCGATGAGAGGGGCGAGACGCTGCGCTACAGCGTCGGCACGATGATCGAATTGCCGCGCGCCTGCCTTGCCGCCGATAAAATCGCCGAATCCGCGGAATTCTTTTCCTTCGGCACGAACGATCTGACGCAGACCGCGCTCGGCATCTCGCGCGACGACGCGGGCACTTTCCTTGGCATCTACGAGCAAAAGCATCTGCTGCCCAAAGATCCCTTCGTCAGCCTCGATCAAGAAGGCGTGGGCGAGCTCGTCAAAACGGCGGTGACCCGCGGGCGTGCCGGCCGTCCCGACATCAAGCTTGGAATTTGCGGCGAACATGGCGGCGATCCGGCCTCGATCGGCTTCTTCGAAAGGGTCGGGCTCGCCTATGTCTCCTGTTCGCCGTTTCGCGTTCCGATCGCCCGCCTCGCCGCCGCGCAAGCGGCGCTCGAGAAGCGCGCCGCGACCTAAGCCCGCTGCCCCATTCTGGCACGCGGCGCCCGCCCGCCCGCTAAACGCCTCTTTTAGCTTAAGCGCCGATAACCAAGATCGGGCGGATTTGAGTGAATGTGCGTGATGAAAAGCCACGCGTCCGTTCCTGCGAGGTGTTGCGCGTATGGGTCCGGTACGCATTCCATGGGCCATGGGCGTGGTCGCGCCCTGGTGTCTCGGCGTGGGGTTGGTGGTGTCCATGGCGGCGGATGCCGGTCAGGATCCCATGATCGGCGCTTCGCTTGCGCCGGCAAGCTTCCGCCTGGTGGTCGAGCCGGGCGATCTGATCCCGACCGACGTGAGCGGCATCGGCTTCGGCCTGCAGGGCGACGATGAGGGACGCTCCGCCCAGGAAGCGCGGCTGATCCTCGGCGAGGAAGCCGAATTCGATAGCCTGCCCGACGAAATCGAACCGCGTGCCGTCATGAAGCGCGCCGGCCTCGGGCCTCCCGACGTCGACCGATCCCATAAGGGCGATCCGCTTGTCGTCCTGCGCCCGGGCTTCGACAGCATGCTCTGGAAGCCCGGAGGCTTCGCGGCGGAACGCACGCACGAGCTGCTTTTCGCCGATAATGAGGCCTGGCCGAGCGGCGACTTTTCAAGCGATGCCGCTGCCGGTCCCGACAGCGTCGCGAGTTTCAAGCCCTGGGCCGACGGCGAAACGCCGACCCCCGCACCCGGTGCGGGCGCTTCCCCGCAACAAGAGGGATCGCTCGTCACGATGCGGCCCGCCGCCATCAACGAACGCGACATGCAGGGCGCAACTCCGGAAGTGCCGCGCGCCGCCGAGCTTGCCTCGACGACGCCGGCACCCGCCGACTCGAGGCCGGTCGAGGTCGTCGCCTTGCCGGCCTTGCCCAACATGACGAATGTCCCCGCCGACCGGCCCAATTACGCGGCGCTCGTCGACCAGGACCAGCCGGCGCGCGAACAGCGCTGCCTTGCGCAGGCCATCTATTTCGAGGCGCGCGGCGAAAGCCAAAAAGGGCAGGCGGCGGTCGCCCAGGTCGTGCTCAACCGCGTCTCGAGCGGCCTTTATCCGTCGACGATCTGCGGCGTCGTCTATCAAAACCGCGATCATTACGAGGGCTGCCAGTTCTCCTTCGCCTGCGAGGGCCGCTCCCTGCGCGTCACCGAACCCGATGCCTGGCGCACGGCCGAGCGGGTCGCCGCCTCGGTCATGAGCGGGGCGACCTATCTTGCCGACATCGGCGACGCGACGCATTATCACGCCGATTACGTGCGTCCTTATTGGTCCTACCGGCTGAAGAAGATGGACGTCATCGGCCATCACATCTTCTACAAACTGCGGCCGGGGCAGGCCTGATCTGCCGCCGCCATGACTTCGCCGCGCGCCGGCGCGCGATACCTGCGGCGGTGGCGCTGCGCTTTCGAAAAGAAGCAGCGGTTCAGAGAGTTGCAGCAACCCATGGGCGCCCTGCAACACATGCCGCGGAAATTGCGCAAAACGCACACTTGATTTGCCGCTGCAACGCAAAACGGCCATGTTCGCCGTCATAATTGCGTCAGGTTAAGGCCGCTCGACCGGCTCGGGGGCATTTCACAAATTGATGTTTCGGCGTATAGCTCAACGCTCAGTCAGGCGATCTTTGCGCGCCTCGCAGGCCCAGATCGCATCGTTCGTTGGGCGGATTTGCCGGCCCGTCGTTGGCGGTCATGCGCCCGAATCCCCGTTTCGTCCTGGAGGATTAGCTTGCTTTCGCATCGTCTCGCATCGCCC
>JASHVQ010000224.1 GCA_030044485.1 Methylovirgula sp.
TTGATGAGACCCTCGGGGTCGTCCGGCAACATGGCGATCAAACCATCCCCGGTCGATTGCAAGATCGGCTTCATGCGCGCCTCCTTGACCCAGTCGGGCTGGGACTTTTCGGGCACGAGCCAGTTGAAGAAGACGAAGGCGATGACGCATAGCAGAATGCCGCGCACCGCGCCGAAGACGAAGCCGAGCGAGCGGTCGAGCGGGCCGACCTTCGAATCGAGAATGGCGTCGGAAATCTTGACGGTGATCACCGAGACGACGATGAGCGTCACGAAGAAGACGATGGCCGCCGAGACGGCGAGCGCCACCGCGTCCTTGCTAATGTAGGGCTTCACATAAGGCAGAATATAGGGATGGAAATAGACCGCGGCGATCGCCGCCGCCGCCCAGGAGGCTATCGCCAAAACCTCGCGCGTGAAACCGCGCACCATGGCGAGCACCGCCGAGATCAGCACGATAACGATGACACCGAGATCGAGATAGGATGGCATAGGGGCCTCACGCGCGTCCGGACGGGGTTATAGCGAAGCGAGAGCCTCCCGTCATCCTGTTGTCATTGTCGGCGCCCGCGCTCAGGGCCGGCAATAAAGGCGACAAGATCGGCGACTTCGGGGCAGGGGGTGAGCGCCATATTTTCAGGGCCTTTTTCGCGCCGCTCCTGTGTCGACGGCGGCACGAAGGCGCGCGCAAAGCCGAGCTTTGCCGCCTCCTTCAAGCGCGTGACGGAATGGGCGACGGGCCGGACCGCTCCCGAAAGACCGATCTCCCCAAAGAAGACGGAATGCGGCGCAAGGCTTCGGCCGCTGAGCGAAGAGACAAGTGCGGCAGCGGCGGCAAGATCGGCGGCGGGTTCGCTGATGCGCAGACCGCCCGCGACGTTGAGATAGACGTCATGCTGGCCGAGCTTCAAACCGGCGCGGGCTTCGAGCACCGCGATGACCATTGCGAGCCGGTTCGGGTCGAAGCCGACGACGGCGCGGCGCGGCATGCCCAGGGGACTTGGCGCGACCAAGGCCTCGATCTCGGTGAGCAGCGGGCGCGTGCCTTCCATTCCGGCAAGCACCGCCGTGCCGGGACGCGCCTCGGCCTGGTGCGAAAGAAATAGCGCCGAAGGATTGCCGACTTCGACGAGCCCGCCGCCGGTCATTTCGAAAACGCCGATCTCATTGCTCGGGCCGAAACGGTTTTTGAGCGCCCGCAGGATGCGGAAGTCGCGGCCGCCTTCGCCGTCGAAGGAGGTTACGGCATCGACCATGTGTTCGACGACGCGCGGCCCGGCGATCTGTCCGTCCTTGGTGACATGCCCGACGAGAATGACGCTCGCCCCCGTCGTCTTGGCGTAGGCGATGAGCGCCTGCGCCGCGCCGCGCACTTGCGTCACCGTGCCCGGCGCCGCCTCGAGCGTCTCGGTCCACATCGTCTGGATGGAATCGATCACGAGCAGCGCCGGGGCCGGGCCCGAATGCAGGGTCGCGACAATGTCCTCGACCTTGGTCTCGGCGGCAAATTCAATGCGTTCGCGCGCGAGATTGAGCCGTTCGGCCCGCAGCCGCACCTGATCGATCGCCTCTTCGCCCGAAATATAGACGATGCGCTGCCCCAGTCGGGCGAGCGCCCCGCAGACCTGGATGAGCAGCGTGGATTTGCCGATGCCCGGCTCGCCGCCGAGCAACAGGACGGAGCCGGGCACGAAGCCGCCGCCGATGACCCGGTCGAATTCGTTGATGCCGGTGGCGATGCGCGGCGGCGCGGCGGTCGGCGCGCCCAGATCGGCGAGCGCGAAGCGCCGCCCCTTGCCCGAGCCGCGCGCCGACGCGGCCGGCGTTTCTTCGACGAGCGAATTCCAGGCGCCGCAGGCATCGCAGCGTCCCTGCCAGCGCGGCGCGACCGCGCCGCAGTTCTGGCAGACGAAAGATGTGCGCGGTCTTGCCATAAGTCGCACCGGCTAGATCCGCGCCGGCAGATCTTCCTCGCGCGCCAGATTGGCGAAACGGGTCATTTCCGCCTCGAAGGCAAGTTCGACGGTGCCGGTCGGCCCGTGACGCTGCTTGCCGATGATGATCTCGGCCTTGCCGTGCACTTGTTCCATCCGCCCCTGCCATTCGAGGAATTCGTCGGTTCCTTCGTGCGGCTGACGGTTCTTCAGGTAATATTCCTCTCTGTACACAAACAGAACTACGTCGGCGTCCTGCTCGATCGAGCCGGATTCACGCAAGTCCGAGAGCAGCGGGCGCTTGTCGTCGCGGCTTTCGACCTGGCGCGAGAGCTGCGAGATCGCCAGGATCGGCACGTTCAACTCTTTGGCGAGCGCCTTGAGGCCGGTGGTGATCTCCGTCAATTCCTGCACGCGGCTGTCGCTGCGCGTCTTGGAGGCGGCAAGCAATTGAATGTAATCGACGACCAGCAGGTCGAGGCCGCGCTGGCGTTTCAAACGCCGGGCGCGCGCCGCGAGCTGGGCGATCGATATGCCGCCGGTCTGGTCGATGTAGAAGGGAACCGTCTGCATTTCGCGCGCCGCCTGTGCGACGCGGTGAAACTCGCCTTCCGAAATGTCACCGCGGCGGATCTTGTAGGAGGCGACGCTCGCCTGTTCGGAAATGATGCGGGTGGCCAATTGCTCGGCCGACATTTCGAGCGAGAAGAAGCCGACGACGCCGCCGTTCACCGTGGCCTGCGCCCCGTCCGGCCGCGCCTCGAATTCATAGGCTTTGGCGACGTTGAAGGCGATGTTGGTGGCGAGCGCCGTCTTGCCCATGCCGGGGCGGCCCGCCACGATCACCAGATCGGACGGCTGCAGTCCGCCCAGCATCCGGTCGAGATCGGTCATGCCGGTGGCGAGACCCGAGAGTCGCCCCTCGCGTTCCCAGGCTTTGGCCGCCATGTCGACAGCCGTCGCCAAGGCGTCAGTGAAGCGCTGAAAGCCGCCGTCGTAGCGTCCCGTCTCGGCGACCGAATAGAGCTTGCGTTCGGCCTCTTCGATCTGGTCGCGCGGCGAGGCGTTGATCGGCGCGTCGTAAGCGCCGTTGACGATGTCCTCGCCGATGACGATGAGATCGCGGCGCACGGCGAGATCGTGGATCGTGCGGCCATAGTCGGCGGCGTTGATGATGGTCGTCGCCTCGGCGGCGAGGCGGGCGAGGTATTGAGCGATCGTCACGCCGCCGAGATCGTGCTCGCCGAGGAAGGTCTTCAGCGTGATCGGCGTGGCAAGCTTGCCGGCGCGGATCAGTTGCGCGGCAACGTCGTAGATGCGGCGATGCAATTCCTCGGCGAAATGCTGCGGCTTCAAAAAGTCGGAGACGCGATCGAAAGCGTCGTTGTTGACGAGGATCGCCCCGAGCAGGGCTTGTTCGGCCTCGATGTTGTGCGGAGGCATGCGATAGGCCTGATCGTCGCTGCGCGGCTGGGCGGCGACGAGCGAAGTCGAAGGCTGAAGACGTTCGGTGGCCGGCATGGCAGCGAATCAGAGCGCGGAAACCTGTCCTTCTGGCATGCGCGGACGGCGAAAGGGAGCAAAATATCGGCGCTTGCCGAGGCGTTCCCGGAATCCACAGAGCGAGGAATTTACAGCGTGCCGCCTCGCCCGGCGTCCTGCGCGAAGGCCTTGATCCTTAGCTCGCTTCGGCGGCGCGCTTGCGCCGTCCCTTGGCGGAGGGCTTCTCGGCCGCGGCCGCCGGCTTGACCTCTTCGCCGCTCGCCTCGGCCAGCGCCGCGCCGACCTCGAGGCCCAAGTCCTGGATTGAAGTCGCCTCGACGGCGAGCTTCTCGCCCTTGGCCTGGCGTTCCGCCTCTTCCTTCGAGCGTGCCACGTTGATCGTGACGTTGCGCTCGACTTCGGGATGGAGATGGATCGGCACCTGATGCAGGCCGATCGCCTTGATCGCCGCATTGAGCACGACCTGATCGCGGTTGACCTGGAACCCGCCGGCACTCACCGCCTCGGCAATGTCGCGTGCCGAGACCGAGCCATAGAGATGGCCGGCCTCGCCCGCCTGACGGACGATGACGAAGCTCTGCCCGCCGAGCTTCTCGGCGACGGCTTGCGCCTCGCTCCTGCGCTCCAGATTGCGCGCCTCGAGCTCGATCCTTTGCTCCTCGAAGCGCTTTTTGTTGGCTTCGGTGGCGCGCAGCGCCTTACCGGTCGGCAGAAGGAAATTGCGCGCATAGCCGTTTCTGACGCGCACCGTGTCGCCCATCTGGCCGAGCTTGGCGATGCGCTGCAGCAGGATCACTTCCATGGCTTCGAGTCCTTTAATTGTGAGAGGCTGCGGCCGCCGCCTTGCGGTCGCGCAGCGAAAAGCCGGCTTCGATCAGGCCGACCAAAGTGAAGACGAGGAGCGGCCAGGGCATCAGCAGGGCGAACGTGACATAAAGCCCAAGAAGCAGGGCGTTGCGGAATTTCGTGCCGCGCGAGAGATCGTGAATGACACAAAGCCCCTGCAAAGCGAAGAGGATGGCGAGGACCGCCGCGGCGATGCTGGCGATCAGTCCCGCAACCCCGCCCAAAAGGCATAGCGCCGAGGCGACCGCAAAAGCGATCCCCAAGAGACGCGGCACCCGCAGATCATGCGCGACGTCGGGCCAAGGCCTGTTCAGCCGGCCTGAAATCTGGACGATGCGGCCCGCGAGCCAGAGATTGAGCAAGAGGAGGCAGAAGATCGTCGTCGCCGCGACCGGCGGCATGGCTCGGATGACGAGCCGCGAGAGATCGACGAGGCTGACGCCGCTCGGCAGTTCGTAAGGGCCGAGCGCCTGGACGATGAAGGGCGCGATCTGCGTTGCGGCCCGGTCGAGGCTCGCCTCGAAATTGGCCTGCCCGAAGCTCGCCGCAAGCGTCACGACTGAGATAATGGAAAAGCCGATCAGCGCCGCATTGCAGGCGATCAGGCCGAGCGGATAATAGTCCCAGCCGCGGCCCCTGTCGTTGCGCCGCGCCGTCCAGGGAAGCGCCGCGTCGCTGCGGCTTAAGCCGGCAAGACGCGCAAGCCACCAGGATGGAAGCGCCTGACAGGCGGCGAAGATCAAGCCGCCGAGCGCGGCGGTTACCAGCGCATCGGCCCAGCCGTTTTGCGGCGCGGCTGCGGCGGCGATCAGCGCGACAAAGGTGAGCACCGCGACGGCGGCGGCGCCCAAGCCCGTCGCGTGCCCGAAGCCGAGCGTTGCGATCATCAGCGGCAGAGGCGAGAGCGAGGCGAGAAACAAAGCCGGCCACGTGCCTTGCCGCAGGCTCACGACCAGCAATGTCGCCGCCAGCCCGCTGCCGAGCGCAACCGGAACGCGAATGTCTGACGCCTGTCTCTTCACCATCGCCGAGCTGTCCCGCCCAATGCGGTTAGGGATGAAGACATCCCAGCCGAACCGCCGCTTAACGGCGGCTTTTTGCTGCGAATTCCGGGGGCGTAACGCCGCCGGATCTAGCGGATCACATAGGGCAGAAGCCCCAAAAATCTCGCGCGCTTGATTGCGTTGGCCAATTGCCGCTGCTTATTGGCGGAGACGGCGGTGATGCGCGAAGGCACGATCTTGCCGCGTTCCGAAATATAGCGGGAGAGAAGCCGAGTGTCCTTATAGTCGATCTTCGGCGCGTT
>JASHVQ010000225.1 GCA_030044485.1 Methylovirgula sp.
AGGGTCGCATCGCGGTCTTCTGCGGGCCCGGCAATAATGGCGGGGACGGCTTTGTCGCGGCGCGCTATCTCAAGGACGAGGGCTTCAACATCGCTTTGGGCCTGCTTGGTCCGCGCGAAAAACTGAAGGGGGAGGCGGCGGGCGCGGCGCAGGGCTGGACCGACCCTGTCCTGCGTTTCGAAGATGTGCCGATCGACGCAGCCGACTTGGCGATCGCGGCGATCTTCGGCGCGGGCCTTGATCGCGAGGTCGAGGGATCGGCGCGCGACGCCATTCTGCGCCTCAACGAATGGACGCGGCAGACGCGAAGGCCGATCGTCGCCGTCGATGTTCCTTCCGGCGTCGACGGCTCAAACGGCCTGGTGCGCGGCGTCGCAATCGAGGCGACGCAGACTGTCACCTTCTTCCGGCTGAAACCCGGCCACTTGCTTCTGCCCGGCGCGATGCATTGCGGCGAGATCAGCCTGGTCGATATCGGCATACCGGATTCGGTCCTCGGCGAAATTGCGCCGAAGACCTTCGCCAATGTCGCCTCCGTCTGGGGCAAGCTTTTCCCGCGGCCGCGCGTCGACGGACACAAATATAATCGTGGACATGCGCTGATCCTTTCGGGCTCGCTTGCCCACACCGGCGCGGCGCGGCTTGCGGCGCGCGGCGCCTTGCGCATAGGCGCCGGATTGGTCACGGTAGCGACGCCGAAAGACGCGCTTGCGGTTCATGCGGCCGCGCTGACCGCGATCATGACGCGGGTCTGCGATACAAGCGAGGACCTTGCCGCATTGCTCGCCGATCGCCGCAAGAACGCCGTTGTCATGGGCCCCGGCATGAGCGTCGGGGCGCGAACCCGCGGCCTGGTCCTGGCCGCGCTCGAGAGCGGCGCGGATCAGGCAAAGCCAGCGCGCGGCATCGTCCTCGACGCCGACGCGCTGACAAGTTTCGCGGGCGAGTCCATGCACCTTGCCGAGGCGATCAAGAGCTCCAACAAACAGGTCGTCCTGACGCCGCATGACGGAGAATTCGCGCAATTATTCTCGACGAAAGAAGGAGAATTGCGGGATCATCCCGCCACCGCCCGATTGACGTCCGCCTCCAAACTCGACCGGGCGCGGGCCGGCGCCGCTCTCATGGGGGCGGTGCTTCTCCTCAAAGGCAGCGACACGGTCGTCGCCGACGCGCGGGGCCGCGCCACCATCGCTTATGGTGCGCCGCCCTGGCTGGCGACCGCCGGCTCCGGCGACGTTCTGGCCGGAATGATCGGCGGCCTCTTGGCGCAGTCCATGCCGGCCTTCGAGGCGGCGAGCGCCGCCGTCTGGCTGCACGCCGCCGCGGCGCGCGAATTCGGCCCCGGTCTCATATCGGAGGATATTCCCGAGAGCCTGCCGCCCGTTCTGCGGCGCTTGCTCGACAGCGAAATCTAAGGCCGGCACTTTTTTGCTGCGCAGGGCAGCCGGCATGCTATAGAGCCCGCCCCAGTATCGACGCGAGGCTTTCGATGCGCTCGCGGGCGTGGCGGAATTGGCAGACGCGCCGGATTTAGGTTCCGGTGATGAAAATCGTGGGGGTTCGACTCCCTCCGCCCGCACCAGAGCTCCGCAAATAGGGCGAGGTCATGCAGGTTACGCAAACTCTCTCCGACGGACTAAAGCGCGAATATAAGGTCGTGCTCGCCGCCACGGATCTTGCCTCGCGGGTCGAAGGCCAGCTCAACGAGATCAAGTCCAAGGCGCATATCAAGGGGTTCAGGCCGGGAAAGGTGCCGGTCGCCCATCTGCGCCGCCTCTACGGCCGCTCGATCATGGCCGAAGTGGTTCAGGAAGCCGTCAACGAAGCCAACCGCAAGATCGTCGAAGACAACAAACTCAAGCTTGCCGGCGCGCCGAAGATCGAGCTGACGCAAGACGAGGGAGAATTGCAGCGGGCCTTCGATTCGAAATCCGATCTTTCTTATGTCGTCGCGGTCGAAGTTCTGCCGCCCATCGAGGTCGGCACGTTCGACGACATCAAAATCGAGCGGCTTGTCGCCAATGCTTCCGACGAAGAAGTCGAGGCGGCGGTCAATACGCTCGCCGAGCGCAATCGGCCCTTCGCGCCGAAGGACGGCGAAGCGATTGCTGAAAAGGGCGACAAGGTCACGATCGATTTCTCAGGCACGGTCGCGGGCGAAGCCTTCGAGGGCGGAAGCGCCAGCGACATCGATCTCGTGTTGGGCTCCGGTTCTTTCATTCCGGGGTTTGAAGATCAGATCGTCGGCATGCGGCCAGGCGAAACGCGGACCCTCAAAGTGACCTTTCCCGAGACCTATTCGGAAGCCAAGCTCGCCGGACAGCCGGCCGAATTCGCGGTAACCGTAAAGGCAATCGCTGCGCCCGGCGCGCTGGTGATCGACGATCAGTTTGCCAAGGGCCTGGGTTTCGAAGATCTCGCCAAACTGCGCGCGGCGATGCGCGCCGGGTTCGAACGCGACTACGTGGCGCTCTCGCGGCGCAAGTGGAAACGCGAGCTCCTCGACGCGCTCGATGCCAGATACAAATTCGAACTGCCGCAGCAATTGGTCGAGCAGGAGTTCGAGTCGATTTGGCGTCAGGCGGAGGCGGAGCGGCAATCCGCAGGCCGCAGCTTCGCCGACGATGTGAGCGAGGAGGATGCGCGCGCCGAATACCGCAGCATCGCCGAGCGGCGCGTGCGGCTTGGCCTCGCCCTGGCCGAGATCGGCGAGCGCGCCGGCGTCAAGGTCTCCGAAGACGAGGTCACCCAGGTGCTTTACGAAAGGGCGCGAAGCTTTCCCGGCCAGGAGCGGCAGTTCGTCGAGTATTACCGCAAGAATCCCGCGCTTTTGAACGAGATCCGCGGCCCGATTTTCGAAGAAAAGGTCGTCAATTACATTATTGGCCAGGCCAAGGTCACAGACCGGCATGTCAGCAAGGACGAGCTGCGCCAGGCGGTTGAAGCTTCCGAGGCCGAGGCCGAAACCGCGCCTAGCGCTTAGCAATCGCAGCAGGATTCCCCCTGCCGGCAGGGCTTCGGCCCCGTTGCGAAAGCGGCGGAAGCTATTATCTTGGGGCAAGGTCGGCAGCCTGGCTGGCGCCGATTCGAATTCGAGGAAGGTCTGACATGGACCGCGATCCGTTAGAAATCCACGCCAATTACCTGATTCCGCAGGTGATCGAGAACACCAGCCGGGGCGAGCGCGGCTTCGACATCTATTCGCGCCTGCTGCGCGAGCGCATCGTCTTCCTGACGGGGCCGGTCGACGATCACGTGGCCTCCGTCGTTGTCGCGCAACTCCTCTTCCTCGAGGCGGAGAACCCCAAGAAAGAGATTTCGCTCTACATCAATTCTCCGGGCGGCGTGGTCACTTCCGGGCTCGCCATCTACGACACGATGCAGTTCATCCGCCCCAAGGTCTCGACGCTTTGCATCGGCCAGGCCGCGTCAATGGGCTCGCTTCTGCTCGCGGCCGGCGAGGCGGGCATGCGCTATGCGCTGCCCAATGCACGGATCATGGTGCATCAGCCTTCCGGCGGCTTCCAAGGCCAAGCTTCCGACATCGTCCGCCACGCCGAGGACATTATGAAGGTGAAGCGCCGTCTCAACGAGATCTATGTCAGGCACACCGGCCGCGACTACGACTCGATTGAGAACACGCTTGACCGTGACCATTTCATGTCGGCGGAGGAGTCCCGGACGTTCGGCATTATCGACCAAGTGCTCGATAAAAGGCCGGAGGAGCCGGCCGCCGGCAAAGCCGCTGCCTGAGTTTTCCAGGCGCCCGCTCGCCGGCGGAGCGGGGTTTCATCGGATTTTTCTGGCCTATCGATTGCTGGATTCGGGCCGGAGCCCAGACATTTAACCGATTGGACGCATTTTTCGCCCATCATGGGACTCACTATTGCGCCCTTGTGACGCAGACGCCCCCGGCGGCGGGGGGAAATCGGCGCGCGGACTTGATCCAAGCTTCCGGGCATGTTGCATTTGCGTTAACAGGGAGAAAACGCCGATTGGGGGAGTTGAAGGTTAGAATGAGTGGCGGTCCAGGACCGTCGCGAGCGGCGGCGACCCGGTGCGGGCTCCCGCCAGGAGTAGACGGGCACATTCCGCTTGGGATGCGCCTTTGGGAGATAGGCCATGACTAAGGTCGGCGGGAGCGACTCGAAAAATACGCTCTACTGCTCGTTCTGCGGCAAGAGCCAGCACGAGGTTCGCAAGCTGATCGCCGGCCCGACCGTGTTCATCTGCGATGAATGCGTCGAGCTTTGCATGGACATCATCCGCGAGGAGAACAAATCCTCGCTGGTCAAGAGTCGCGACGGCATCCCGACGCCCAAGGAGATCTGCAAGGTCCTCGACGATTATGTCATCGGCCAGGGGCAGGCCAAGCGCGTCCTTTCAGTCGCGGTCCATAATCATTACAAGCGGCTCAACCATTCGACGAAGCACAATGACGTCGAGCTGGCGAAGTCGAACATCCTGCTGATCGGCCCGACCGGCTCGGGAAAGACGCTTCTGGCGCAGACGCTGGCGCGCATCCTCGATGTGCCCTTCACAATGGCCGATGCGACGACGCTGACCGAGGCCGGCTATGTCGGCGAGGATGTCGAGAACATTATCCTCAAGCTGCTGCAGGCCTCCGATTACAATGTCGAGCGGGCGCAGCGCGGCATCGTCTATATCGACGAGATCGACAAGATCTCGCGCAAGTCCGACAATCCGTCGATTACCCGCGACGTGTCGGGCGAAGGCGTGCAGCAGGCTCTCCTGAAGATCATGGAAGGCACCGTCGCCTCGGTGCCGCCTCAGGGAGGCCGCAAGCACCCGCAACAGGAATTCCTGCAGGTCGATACGACCAACATTCTATTCATCTGCGGCGGTGCTTTTGCCGGGCTCGAGAAGATCATCTCGACGCGCGGGCGGACGAGTTCGATCGGCTTCGGAGCGACCGTTCAGGCGCCGGATGAGCGCCGCACCGGCGAGATCCTGCGTCGGGTCGAGCCGGAAGATCTCTTGAAATTCGGGCTGATACCGGAGTTCGTCGGCCGATTGCCGGTCATCGCCACGCTCGAGGACCTCGACGAAGATGCATTGAAGCGCATCCTGGTCGAGCCCAAGAACGCGCTCGTCAAACAGTACCAGCGCCTGTTCGAGATGGAGAACACCGAACTCACCTTCCAGGAAGAGGCGCTGAATGTCGTGGCCAAGAAGGCGATCGACCGGCGTACCGGCGCGCGCGGCCTGCGCTCGATCATGGAGTCGATCCTGCTCGAGACGATGTTCGAGCTGCCCGGGCTCGACGGAGTCGAACAGGTGGTGATCGGCCCGGACGTCGTGGAGGGCAAATCGCGGCCTCTCTATATCTATGCCGAGCGCAGCGAAAAGAGCGCCACAAGCGCCTGAGACTTTGCGCCCCGCCGCCCGGGCGGTCCTCCCGCCGCGAGCCTTCCCCGCGCCCGAGCCTTCCCCGCGCCCAAGATAGTTTCGGTCCGCTCGCGAGGGATTTCCGCCGGCGATCCGGCTCCGGCACCCGGCTTGCTGCTTGAATGTGCGGCCGCCGAGCGCCATCTTAAGGTGGAAAAATCGCCTCAAGAGGGGCGCAGAGTTACGATCTTTGAGGCCAGGGGTTAAGCTTATCCTCGAAAAGCGGAATCGGCACCGGCCCGCAGCCTCGGACTCGGGATAGGATCATTCAGATAGGACAGAGAATGAGCAGTCAAAAGCGCGAAACCATCTCGCCCGGCACGGTCGAAAATTATCCGGTTCTGCCGCTCCGCGACATCGTGGTTTTTCCGCACATGATCGTGCCGCTTTTTGTCGGCCGCGAAAAGTCGATCCGCGCCCTCGAAGAGGTCATGCGCGCCGAGAAGCTCATCCTTTTGGCGACGCAAATCAATGCCGCCGACGACGATCCGAGCCCCGACGCTATCTTCAAGACGGGCACGCTGGCTTCCGTCCTGCAGCTTTTGAAGCTCCCCGACGGGACTGTGAAAGTTTTGGTCGAAGGGCAGATTCGCGCCCGCGTCCACGGCTATACGCGCACTGCCGATTATTACGAGGCCGAGGCCGAGGTCGTCGCCGACGAGGCGACCGACAAGGTGGAGGTCGAAGCTTTGGCGCGCTCGGTCGTGGCCGAGTTCGAGAGCTATGTGAAGCTCAACAAGAAGGTCTCGCCCGAAGTCATCGCCGCGGTCAACCAGATCGACGACTATTCGAAGCTCGCCGATACGGTGGCTTCGCATCTCGCCGTCAAGATACTCGACAAGCAGTCGGTGCTGGAGACGAGTTCGGTCGCCAAGCGGCTCGAAAAATGTCTCGGGCTCATGGAGAGCGAAATCTCGATCCTTCAGGTCGAGAAGCGCATTCGCACGCGCGTCAAGCGCCAGATGGAGAAGACGCAGCGCGAGTATTACCTGAACGAACAGATGAAGGCGATCCAGAAGGAGCTCGGCGACGAGGAAGGCAAGGACGACCTCTCCGAGATCGAGGAGCGCATCAAGTCGACGCGGCTTTCGAAGGAAGCGCGCGACAAGGCCGTTGCCGAGCTGAAGAAGCTGCGGCAGATGTCGCCCATGTCGGCGGAGGCCACCGTCGTGCGCAACTATCTCGACTGGCTGCTCGCCATTCCATGGAACAAGCGCAGCAAGATCAAGAAGGATCTCAACATCGCGCAGGAGGTGCTCGACAGCGAGCATTTCGGGCTCGACAAGGTGAAAGAGCGCATTGTCGAATATCTGGCCGTGCAGAGCCGGGCCAATAAGCTCACCGGCCCGATTCTCTGTCTGGTCGGGCCGCCGGGTGTCGGCAAGACGTCGCTCGGCAAATCGATCGCCAAGGCGACGGGGCGCGAGTTCGTGCGCATGTCGCTGGGCGGCGTGCGCGACGAAGCGGAGATTCGCGGCCATCGGCGTACCTACATCGGCTCGATGCCCGGCAAGATCATCCAGTCGATGCGCAAGGCCAAGACGTCCAACCCGCTCTTCCTGCTCGACGAGATCGACAAGATGGGCATGGACTTCCGCG
>JASHVQ010000226.1 GCA_030044485.1 Methylovirgula sp.
TTCCTTTGCCGGGCCGATGGAACCCGTCGGCATCGTGTCGACGCCCGGAGCCTGTGCCTGCGGCATCTGCGCGGATTCCGAATCGGGCGCGGCTTGAGGCGCGGCTTGAGGGCTCGCGGCTTGGGGCGCGGCCTGAGGGCTCGCGGCTTCGCCGGTCGGCGTCGGATCGAGCGTGGCGGAGGTGACTTGAGCAGCCGGGGGCGATGCTGGCTGCGGGGCCTGGTCGGAAGCCGCAACCGCCGGGGCCCCGACGTTGAAGGACAGGCTCGTCGGCTGACCGTGGCCCATGGTCTTGACGACGGCATAGGCGCCGATCGCCACGAAGAGCGCGGCGAGCGAAAGGACGACCGGCCGCTTGTGCTGGGCGATGAAATTGCGCGTCTGGCGAATGAGGCCGGCGCTGTCCTTCGCGGCGGCTGCGCCCTTGGCCTGGGAAACCGCCAGCGCCGTTTCGAGCTGCGCGGCCTGCGCGGCGCGCCGCGCCGCGGCGATGAAATCGGCGCGCGTCGCCGGCGCTTCCGGCTCACGCGCTTGCCGGCCGTTCGAATCGCCGCCGCTCTCGCGCCGTCCCGGGAAGCCGCTGCCCGGCTCGATCAGGAAATCTTCGAGCCCGGATGCGGCCGGCATGGTGCTTCTTTTGCCAGCTTCGCGCCGCTCCTCGGCGGCGATCTGCGGCGCTTTGCTCTCGCCTGGGGCGCGTTGCGCGGCCGGCGCGAATACGGGAGCCGGGCCGGAGGCGAGCGAGTCGCGTGCCGCCTCCTTCGGGCGCAGCGCCAATTCGCCTTCGACAAGGGCGAGGCGGTCGACGACCTTTTCGAGTGTCTCGTGAACGGCATTCAAGGTCGAGACGGTGCGCCGCTCGGCATCGTCCTGCACGGCGCGCAATCTCTGCATGTCCTGACCGAGCGGATCCGCGGCGCGCGTGCCGGTCTGCGCCGCATTGGCGGCCGCTTCGAGGGTGACCTCGCGGGTCTTTTCGAGTTCCGTGAAAAGATTGCTGATCGTCTCTTCGAGCGTGGTGAGCGAAGAAAAGCCGGCGTTCGACGCATCGAGCCGCTTGGCGAGCGCGCCGATCTGCTGCTCCAACGCGTCGATGGCCTGGGGACCGGAAGACGGCTCCTGCGCCTTGTCGAGCTTCTCGGCGAGATTGCGGACGAGATCCTGCAGCGTGCGCGTCTCCGCGGGCACCGATTCGGCGATCTTCGCGGTGAGGTCGCGGCTGACGCCGTCGATGCGCCGCGTCAGCGCCTCATAGCGGCTGCGATCGCGCGCCTCGGCGATCGCCTCCTCGACCTTGGCCGCTATGGCGTCGAGCCGGTCTTCGATCTTGCCCAGCGGCGGAGCCTCGTAGGGCAGCGGCGCCGGACCGCCCGCCGGGCGCTGCCGGTCGATGCTCTCGGCAAGCTCGGCAACCTGCCGCTCGATGCGCTCGACGGGCATGGGGCGCGAAACGGCCGCCGTCAGCAGGTCGCGGATTTCCTGGGTCTGGCGCTGGATGTTCTGAAAGGCCGCCGAATCGACGCCGACCCGCCCCAGATCGTCGAGCTTCGAGCCGAGCCGTTTGAGTTCGCCTTCGAGGCCCTTGATGGTGAGCCGCGGATCAATCTCGGCCAACGAGCGCCTGAGCTCGCCGACGAGCTGTTCAAGCGGCTGCAGCACATTGTCCTTGATGCCTTCGGTGCGCGAAGCTTCGATCTTCTGCGTCAGCCCGCGAATCGTCTGTTCGAGCGCCGCGACCGAGCCGCGCGAGGCAAGATCGCGCAGCGCCTGCGACATGCCGCCGATTTCGGTGCGCAGCTTGTCGAGATTGCAGGGCGGCTGTTCGGCATGGCGAATCGCCTGTTCGCGCCGCATTTCGTCGAGCTTGGCGGCGAGTCCGGCGATCTGCTCCTGCAGGCTGAAGAGCGAACTCGGGGCCGAGCGCGGATCGGCCGTCCTGAACTCGCGCGGCGGCTCGCGCCAATTTTCGTCAAGCGCCCTTTGCCGGCGCGCCACTTCGGCGATCGCCGCGCCAAGCGAAGCCGCGGGCTTTGCGGCGGGCATGTGTGCCCCCCGCAATTCCGCGCCCGCGGGAGCGTTGAGCGCCTCGAGGAGGGAGTTGAGCGTCGACTCCATCCGATTGAGCTGGCTGCCATAAAGACGCGCGATGCTTTCCGAAGTTTGCGGCCGCATACGCTGCGCCACGTTGCGTACCGCCTCGTCGTCCCGCATCCGGGGAGCCGCTCTATTCATCTTCTCTCCGGCGGGATCCAAAAATCCCGGCTTTGGCCCAAGGGTGGGAGGAGTGGGAACGCGCCGAATCACGATCCGCCCGCCGCGCGACCCCTCCGTCCATGAATTTCCGTAACCCCGGTAAACAGCCGGTTAACCCTGCTCGATTTTGAAACAGCGAAGTAACTTTTGGTTTGCAGAGCTTAACAAGACAATCTATAGTTGTATAGGACGCGCGATTCGCGCGTCGGCGCCAAGGCGGTTGCCCCGGAGGGGGATGACGGAGGGGGATCATGGAGACGAGCGTCGAGACGAGCGCCAAGGGGCACGGCGGCGCGCCGGCGCTTGGCGAAGAGCACGAACGAAGCTGGACGATCGGCGAAATGGCGCGCGAATTCAAGGTGAGCTTGCGAACGCTGCGCTTTTATGAGGATCGTGGCCTTCTTCGTCCCTACCGCAAGGGAACGAGCCGGCTCTATTCGCCCCGCGAGCGCCTGCATCTGCAGATGATCCTGAAGGGCAAGCAGCTCGGCTTCACCCTTTCGGAAATCCGCGAAATTCTGGCCCGCGACGACGGCGCGGTCGAACTCAATCTCGCCCCCGACCAGATCGTCGCCCAGATCCGCCACATCGAGCGTCAACTGACGACGCTCGAGAAAGCGCTTGCCGAACTGCGCCTGGCGCAGGAGCGCGCGCAAGCGGCGGCGCTGCGCACCGCCTAGCGCCGCGCCCAAGCGGCGCGCCGCCGCCCGGCGTATGGCGCGGCCGAACGAAATTCTCTATTGGTGCGGCCTCGCCGGCCGGCCAAGGCCGGCGGATCGAAGGCCGCCCTTGCATTCGCCCCAAGAGAAAGCTCCGCAGATCGGTGTTCTGCTCGTCAATCTCGGCACGCCCGAGGCGACGGATTTTTGGTCGGTGCGCCGTTATCTCAAGGAATTCCTGTCCGACCCGCGCGTCATCGAAACGCCGCGCTGGCTTTGGTGGCCGATCCTCAATCTCGTCGTCCTCACCTTACGTCCGGCGCGCAGCGGCAAGGCCTATGAATCGATCTGGAACAATGAGCGCAACGAGAGCCCGCTCAAGACGATCACCCGCGCCCAAGCGGAAAAACTCGCCGCATGGGTCGATGCGGGCGGCCTCGGCGCGGCGCGGCCCAAAGTCGATTGGGCCATGCGCTACGGCGCGCCGGCGATCGGGCCGGCGCTGGAGCGCCTTATCGCCTTGGGATGCGAGCGCCTGCTCGTGGTGCCGCTCTATCCGCAATATGCGGCGGCGACGACGGCGAGCGTCGGCGACGCCGTCTTTGCGGCGCTGGCGCGTATGCGCCGCCAGCCAGCGCTGCGCATCGCGCCGCCCTATTATGCCGAGCCGGCCTATATCGATGCGCTCGCCGCCTCGCTGCGCTCTTTTCTGATCCGTCTCGATTTCGTCCCCGACAAAATCCTCGTCTCCTTCCACGGCATTCCGCAGTCCTATGCGGACAAGGGCG
>JASHVQ010000227.1 GCA_030044485.1 Methylovirgula sp.
TTGAGACGAGATCTCGCAGCCCGTGTCGGTGCGGTTGCGCTTCTGGCGTCGATTGCTGCCTTGCTTGCCGGTTGCATGCAGGACGAACCCGGCCCCTTCTTCGGCGCCCGCGCCGAGCAGCCGCTTTCCCCCCAAATGCTGGCCTTGATGCAGGAGAAGGGCACGACCCCGTCGGCGCCCATGCTCATCCGGACTTACAAGCAGACCGCCGAATTCGAAGTCTGGAAGATGCGCTGGGACGGCCAATATGCGCTTCTCAAGACCTACCCGATGTGCCGCTGGTCCGGCCAGCTTGGACCGAAAACGCATGAGGGCGATCGGCAGGTGCCGGAGGGCTTCTACACGATCACGCCCGCGCAGATGAACCCCAATTCGAACTATTACCTCTCCTTCAATGTCGGTTACCCGAACGCCTATGACCGGGCGCACGGGGCGAGCGGCGAGTCCATCATGGTGCATGGCGCCTGTTCTTCCGCCGGCTGCTTCTCGATGACCGACGCACAGATCGCCGAGATCTATGCGCTGGCGCGCGAGGCCTTTGCCGGGGGGCAGCGCGAAATCCAGATGCAATCTCTGCCCTTCCACATGACGCCCGAGAATTTCGCGAAATACCGGCTCGATCCGAACATCGCCTTCTGGAAGGAATTGAAGACCGGCACCGATAATTTCGAAGTCACGAAACAGGAGGTCGCGGTCGGCGTCTGCGACGGCCATTATGTGTTCAACGCCCGGCCGGCCTCGGGCGGCTTCTTCGATGCCGACGGCCCCTGCCCGCCGCTCGCCCGCGACCAGATGGTAGAGGACGAAGTTCTGGCCAAGCAGAAGCGCGATGACGCGCAGATCGCCGAGCTTGTCGCCGAAGGCGTGCGGCCGGTTCACACCGTCTACGCCGACGGCGGCCAGAATCCGGCTTTCGCTTCGATGCGCGGCGACGTGAGCCGCCCCGACGCGCTTGCCGAAGGCCCGGTCGATGTGGCGATCGACGCCCGCCGCAAAACTCCGAGTCTCGCGCAATTGCATGCCGCCGAGAGCAAGGATCTCGCCGAAGCCAGCGCCGCCGACAGAAAGGCCGCCAGACTTCGCGAGACGCGCGCCGCCGCGGAAGGAAGGGAGACGCAGGACGGGGCGGAACCGGTCGCCGATGCGCAGCCGCCCGCGCCTCCCGCAGCTCAGCCGGCGCAGAATACGTCGATCTTCGATCATCTTTTCCACGGCCCGCAAACGCAGCCGGCGCTGGGCCCAACTCAAACAGCGACCGCTTCGCAGCCCGTGCAACAAGATGCCTCGCAACAGCCTGCTGCGCCGCCGAACGAAATGAACTTCAGCCATTTCTATCAGGAAACTCAACCGTCGGTTTCTCAGCCGGCGGCGACGGAGACGGCGGATTCTCCTTCTGCCGACTCCTCCGACGAAGATACGGGCCAGGCGTCCGAGGCTCCCGCCCCGCCTTCGCGCAAAGAAACCCAAGACGCCGCAACGGGGGCCACGCCGTCGACGAGCGGCGCCGCGCAGCAGCCGCAGCAGGCGCAGGCTGCAGCATCGCAATCCGCTGCCGCGCAGCCCCCGCAGCAAGGGCAAACGCTGTTCACTGACGACACGTTTGGCGGCGCCGCGGCGTTCTTGAAGCAGGGCTTCTCGGCCCTGACGCCGAGCCAATAACGGCGACGATCCGGTACTTGACTGGTAGCCTTTGGAAGGTTCTGGTCGATCTTCAAACGCGCGGAATTCCAGTTCCACCAGAATAACCGCGACAACGTCGACATTTTCGGCGAAGCGATCAAGGATGCTGAGAGCTGTCCGCAGATATTGGCCGATAGTTCCAATTATTGGGGTGCTGGCCGTTGTAGTTTTCTTGGAATGGTCGTCGGCCCATCGCCACCGCACGTCGATAGATCAGAGCACATCCGCTCAAGAATATGATCGCGCCGATACCGGCGCCCAAAAAGAAAGCACATCCGCTGGATGCTGGCATATTATGAGCAACTTCGAGGAAGCAATTGATGCCGCGCCGGCCTGTCTTGCCGGCGTTGAAGCCTCCGCCGGCACCAGTCGGGTACCGGATCATCGCCAATAAGCAGACGGATCCTAAGCGGTCTGCAAGCTGCGCCAGCGGCCCGGCAGCAACGCCAGAAGATAGATCGCGACACTGAGCGCCGTGATCCAAAAGCTGCTCGGCCAATCGGTGTAGAAGGCGAGCGTTATGCCGCCCCAGGCCTCGATCAGCGCCAGGGCCGCCGACAACACGACGCCGCTCAGGACCGCGCTCGTCACTTGCTGAGACGCCGCCGCCGGCCCGACCATCAGCGCGAAAACGAGAAGCACGCCGACGATCTGTGCGCATTCGGCGGTGGTAAGCGCCACGATCGCCAGAAAGAGCACGCCATAAAGACGCAGCGAAACGCCTTTGGCTTCGGCAAGTTCGGGCTGCAAACTCACGAAAAGCAGGGGGCGCGAAATGGCGGCGAGCATGGCCAGGCTGAACGCCCCGAGCGCGGCCAATGTATAGACTGTCGGAATATCGACGGCCAGCACGTTGCCAAAGAGAAGCGTCGTCGCGCGCGTCGCAAAGGCCGTGTAGAAATGCAGAAAGAGCAGGCCCAAGGCGAGCGCGAAGGCGAGCACCAGGCCGATCGCCACGTCGCGCTGCGCCAAACGCTCGCCGATGAAGCCCATGGCGATGCCGGCGGCCATGGTCATGACCACGAGTCCCCAGAGCGGCGCAACCCCGATCAGGACGGCCCCGGTCGCCCCCGTGAAGCCGACATGCGCCAGCGCGTGACCGGCGAAAGTCTGGCCGCGCAGCACGAGAAAATAGCCGACCGTTCCGGCAAGAATCGCGACCACGGTCGCGGCCGCAAAAGCATTGCGCATGAAATCATATTCAAACATTGATTCAAACATTGGCGCGCGTTCCATGTGCGCCGTGGTCGTGCGCAGCGTGCTCATGCCCGTGGCCATGGCCGCCGCGACCGCCTTCGTGGCGATGTTCGTCGCGCTCGACGTCATGCCCGCCGGCCATCACGAAAATCCGCCCTTTGAGGCGAATGACATCGATCTCCGATCCATAGAGCCGCGACAGGACCGCCGCGGTAATCACCTCATCGACGGCGCCCAGCGCGGCTTGGCCGCCGCCGAGGTAGAGCACCTGATCGATTGCCCCAAGCAGCGGATTG
>JASHVQ010000016.1 GCA_030044485.1 Methylovirgula sp.
CGCGCTCCGGCGAGAACCAGAAGCCGTTGTAGATCAGCTCGGCATATTTCGGCATGAGTTCGTCTTTCAGATGCGCTGCGCCGCCGTCGAGCGTGATTTGCTCGATGCCGCGATGCGCGGCAAGAAGGATCGTGCCGCCCGGCGTCTCATACATGCCGCGCGACTTCATGCCGACGAAGCGGTTCTCGACGAGGTCGAGCCGTCCGATGCCGTTGGCGCGGCCGAGCTCGTTGAGGCGCGCCAGCAGGTCGGCCGGCGACAATTTCGTGCCGTCGATGCCAACCGGATCGCCGCCTTGAAATTCGATCTCGACGAAGCTCGGCGTATCGGGCGCGTCTTCCGGATTGACCGTGCGCGAATAGACGTAGTCCGGCACGTCTTGGGCCGGATCCTCCAGCACTTTGCCTTCCGAGGACGTGTGCAGCAGGTTGGCGTCGATCGAGAACGGCGCGTCGCCGCGCTTGTCCTTGGGCGTCGGGATCTGGTTTTTCTCGGCAAAGGCGAGAAGCGCGCGGCGTGAGGTCAAATCCCATTCCCGCCAGGGGGCGATGACCTTGATGTCGGGCTCGAGCGCATAATAGCTGAGTTCGAAACGCACCTG
This sequence comes from Methylovirgula sp., assembly GCA_030044485.1. Classification (GTDB taxonomy): domain Bacteria; phylum Pseudomonadota; class Alphaproteobacteria; order Rhizobiales; family Beijerinckiaceae; genus Methylovirgula. The sequence goes on from JASHVQ010000016.1 coordinate 602, forward strand.
GTCGTTGCCTTTGCCGGTCGCCCCATGCGCCACTGCGTCGGCACCGACCTTGCGGGCGATCTCGATCTGTTTTTTGGCGATCAGCGGCCGGGCGATCGACGTGCCGAGCAGATATTGGCCTTCGTATTGGGCGTTGGCGCGGAACATCGGGAAGACGTAGTCGCGCACGAATTCTTCGCGCAGATCCTCGACGAAAATATGCTCGGGCTTGATGCCGAGGAGAAGCGCTTTGCGCCGCGCCGGCTCCAATTCCTCGCCCTGGCCGAGGTCGGCGGTGAAAGTCACGACCTCGCAGCCGTAGGTCGTCTGCAGCCATCTGAGGATGATCGAGGTGTCGAGCCCGCCGGAATAGGCGAGCACGACGCGCTTGATCGCTTTATCTGCGGACATTTTGGACCTTGGGGACGAGCGGTCGCGCACTATAGGCGTCAAGCTCGGGCGCGCAACACCGGCCGGCGCGGCGGCGTTAACGCGACGCCGACCTTGCGGAATCGCCCGGAAAGGCGCATATAGGGCGCATCGATCTTCTCATAGCGATCATCCTCGATGGTCGATTTTTGAGAGTGGGCCCCGCCGGACCCGCTCTTTTTTATTGCCGCGGGCCGGGAGGCGCGCACGAGGGCGCAGTGCAGGACATGCTGAGCGAACCGCGTTTTTCGGCCGAGACGGGCATCGCCGCCCGGATCGCGGCCATTGCGGCTCCGGTGATGGCCGATCTCGGCTTTCGCCTGGTGCGGATAAAACTTTCGGGCAACGCCGGCACGACGGTTCAGGTCATGGCCGAACGCCCCGACGGCGGCATGTCGATCGACGATTGCGAGGCGTTGAGTGAGGCTTTATCTCCGGTTCTCGACGTCGAGGACCCGATCGAAGGGGGCTATAGGCTCGAAATTTCTTCGCCGGGCATCGACCGACCGCTGGTGCGCGCTTCGGATCTCGAACGGGCGCTGGGCCACGAGGCGCGGGTCGAGCTGGCTGCGGCAATCGACGGCCGCAAGCGCTTGCGTGGCACGATCGAGGCGCTTGAAGGCCAAGGGGACGCGGTGCGCGTCTTGATGCGCCGTTCGGACGCCAGGCCGGGAGAGGCAGCCGAAGTCTGGCTGACGCTCTCCGATATTGCCGAAGCCAGGCTCGTCTTGACCGATGCCTTGATTCGCGCCGCTTTGCGCGGCGCCAAGGCCGCGCAACGCGACGCTGCGCCGCCCGAGGCCACGCCGCGGCGCGGCCCCGGCCGGTTCAAACAGGTTCGCGCTTCTGGCGCGGAGCAGGACAAACCGGCGGGCAAAATTTTGCGTCACCCAAAGTCAACGTGAACGAACTTCCGCCCGCCTCGGCGGGGCGGCGACAAAGGAGAAAACCATGGCCGTCAGCGCCAATAGGCTCGAACTGCTGCAGATCGCCGATGCGGTCGCGCGCGAAAAATCCATCGACCGGCAGATCGTGCTCGCCTCGATGGAAGACGCGATGCAGAAGGCGGCGCGCTCCCGCTACGGGCAGGAGACAGAAGTGCGCGCCGAGATCAATCCGAAGACCGGCGAGGTGCGGTTCTCGCGCCTGCTGCTTGTCGTCGAGCAGGTCGAGAACGACGCCACCCAGATTTCGCTTGCCGAGGCGCGCAAGAAGAACCCCGCCGCCCAGGTCGGCGACTGGATCGCCGAAACTCTGCCGCCTTTCGACTTCGGCCGCATCGCCGCGCAATCGGCGAAACAGGTCATCGTGCAGAAGGTGCGCGAGGCCGAGCGCGACCGGCAATATCAGGAGTTCAAGGACCGCATCGGCGAGATCGTCAACGGCGTCGTCAAGCGGGTCGAATATGGCAACGTCATCATCGACCTCGGCCGCGGCGAGGCAACGATCCGGCGCGACGAAATGATTCCGCGCGAGCAATTCAGGCCGGGCGACCGGGTGCGCGCCTATGTCTATGACGTGCGCCGCGAACAGCGCGGGCCGCAGATCTTCCTGTCGCGCACCCACCCGCAGTTCATGGCGAAACTCTTCCGCCAGGAAGTGCCGGAAATCTACGATGGCGTGATCGAGGTGAAGGCGGTGGCCCGCGATCCGGGCTCGCGCGCCAAGATCGCGGTCATCTCACGCGATTCTTCGATCGATCCGGTCGGCGCCTGCGTCGGCATGCGCGGCTCGCGCGTGCAAGCCGTGGTCAACGAGCTGCAGGGCGAGAAGATCGACATCATCCCCTGGTCGGCGGACGCGGCGACCTTCATCGTCAACGCTCTGCAGCCGGCCGAGGTGGTCAAAGTCGTGCTCGACGAGGATTCCGAGCGTATCGAAGTGGTCGTTCCCGACGACCAGCTCTCGCTGGCGATCGGCCGGCGCGGGCAGAACGTGCGGCTTGCCTCGCAGCTCACCGGTTGGGACATCGATATTCTGACCGAGGCCGAGGAATCGGAACGCCGCCAGAAGGAATTCGTCGAGCGCACCAACGCCTTCATGAACGCTCTCGACGTCGACGAAGTGGTCGGCCAACTGCTGGCCTCCGAAGGCTTCCGGTCGGTCGAGGAACTGGCCTTCGTCGAACCGGCCGAACTTGCCGGCATCGAAGGCTTCGATGCCGACACCGCATCCGAAATACAGAATCGGGCGCGCACTTATCTCGCGCGCCTCGAGGCCGAACTCGATCAGCGCCGCAAAGAGCTGGGCGTCACCGACCAACTTGCCGCGCTTCCGGGCCTTGCCGGCGCGACGCTCGTCAAACTCGGCGAGAACGACGTCAAGACCGTCGAAGATCTTGCCGGCTGCGCCACGGACGATTTGATCGGCTGGAGCGAGCGCAAGGATGGCGAGACGGTCAAACACCCGGGCTTCCTCGATGGACTCGAGATTTCGCGCGAGGATGCGGAGGCTTTGATCATGCGGGCGCGCGTCGCCGCCGGCTGGGTCGAGGAGCCGGCTCCCGCCGAAATCGAAGAGCAGCCGACTGCCGAATAACGAGGCCCGATGAGCGACCGGACGAAGCTCGACTTGGAGCGCACCTGCATCGTCACCAAGGCAAAGGGCGCGCCCGAGGCCATGATCCGCTTTGTGCTCGGCCCGGGAGCCGAGGTCGTGCCGGATCTGCGCCACAAATTGCCCGGCCGCGGCGTCTGGGTGACGGCCGAGGCCCAAGCGGTGGCCGAGGCCGTCAGGCGCAAGGCCTTCGCGCGCGGGTTCAAGGCGGAGGTCAAGGTTTCGGCGACGCTTCCCGCCGAGGTCGAGTCGCTGCTGACCCAGAATTGCCTTCAGGCCTTGTCGCTGGCCAAAAAGGCCGGACAGCTCGTCGCCGGATTCTTCAAGGCCGAGACGGCGGTCCGCGCCGGCAGGATCATCGCGCTCGTGCACGCGAGCGACGCGGGCCCCGACGGAATTCGCAAGCTGGGGCAGGCGCTCCGCGCCGCGTCCTGCGGGAAAATGCCACCGGAGATCAAGCTCTTCACCTCGATCCAATTGAGTTTGGCACTGGGCGGCACAAATATGGTACATGCAGCGCTCACCGAAGGGGCGGCGAGCGAGGCGTTTCTTTCGCATTGCCGCAAATTGGAGCGCTACCGCTCCACGCCGCCGTCCGACGCGGGGGCGCGGGAAGCATCCGACGACGGAGCGATCTAAAACGAGCGAGGGCGATTTCGGCGCTCGAAGGAGCCGCCGAAGCTCACCCGGCGCGGATCGCGTGCCGCCTTGGCAAAGTAATGGGGCTCGGCCCCGGGATTTTGTGACATAGTGGGCCTTGGCCCGGGAAACTTGGAACGAATGGCTGAATCGAAAAATACCGGCGATACGACATTGACGGTTGCACCCAGCAAGACCCTGTCGCTCAAGCGGCCGGTCGAGGCGGGCACCGTGCGGCAAAGTTTTTCGCATGGCCGGTCGAAGACGGTCGTGGTGGAAAAGGTCAAGCGCCGCGCGCTGGGTCCAGGAGAGGTTCATCCGCCCGCTGCGCCCCCCGCTCCGGCTCAAACCCCGCCGCGCCAGGAGCGCCAGCGCGCCGAGACGCCTGCGCCGCGCCAGACGCCCGCGACGCCCCGGCCGCCGGCCGGCGTCGTGCTGAGATCGCTCACCGAAGAGGAGCGCGAGGCGCGCAACCGGGCGCTTTCCGGAGCGCGCGAGCGCGAGGACGAAGAGCGCCGCGTGGCTCTGGCCGAGGCGCAGGCACGCGAGGAACGCGACCGCCGCGAGCGCGAGGAACGCGCCGCCGCCGAGGATCGCAAGCGCGAGGAAGACGCGCGCCGCGCCCATGAGGCCGAGTTCAAGCGCCGTTCGGAAATCGAAGCCAAGCGCCGTCTCGAGCCGGGCGCGGCCCCGGCCGCGCCCGCGGTTGCGACGCCCGGCGCCAGAAAACCGCTCGGGACGTTCGCCGGGCCGGCCGGCGCGCGCCCGCAAATCCTCGACGAGGAAGAAACCAAACGCATCATCCGCCGTCCCGGCATGGCGCCGAAGGTCGTGTTGCCGCGGCCGTCGCGCGGCGGCGAGCAAAAAAGTCGCGGCCGGCTCACCGTCGCAAGCGCCACGGGAGACGAGGACGAGCGCACGCGTTCGGTTGCCGCCTTCCGCCGCCGCGTGCAAAGGCTCAAGGGCCATGTCGCCGAGCAGAAGGAAAAGATCGCGCGCGAAGTCGTTTTGCCCGAGACGATCACCATCCAGGAGCTTGCGAGCCGCATGTCGGAACGCGGCGTGGACGTCATCAAGCTTCTGATGAAGCAGGGGCAGATGGCCAAGATCACCGATGTGATCGACGCCGACACGGCGCAGCTCATCGCCGAGGAGCTCGGCCATACCGTCAAGCGGGTCGCGGAGTCGGATGTCGAAGAAGGCCTGTTCGACACCCCTGACACGGACGCCGATCTTCTGCCGCGGCCGCCGGTCGTCACGATCATGGGCCATGTCGACCACGGCAAGACCTCGCTGCTCGATGCGATCCGCCACGCCAATGTCGTCTCCAGCGAAGCCGGCGGCATTACGCAACATATCGGCGCCTATCAGGTCGCGGCGCCGAACGGCACGCTGATCACGTTCATCGACACGCCCGGCCACGCCGCCTTCACGGCCATGCGGGCGCGCGGCGCCAAGGTCACGGACATCGTCGTGCTGGTGGTTGCCGCCGACGACGGAGTCATGCCGCAGACGGTCGAAGCGATCACCCATGCCCGTGCCGCGGGCGTGCCGCTTATCGTGGCCATCAACAAGATCGACAAGCCCGATGCCAAGCCGGAGCGCGTGCGCACCGAACTCTTGCAGCACGAGGTGCAGGTCGAATCGCTCGGCGGCGAAACGCTCGAAGTCGACGTCTCGGCGACCCGCGGCACCAATCTCGACAAGCTGCTCGACGCGATCACGCTGCAGGCCGAGGTGCTCGATCTCAAGGCCGACCCGGCGCGCGCTGCGGAAGGCACCGTCATCGAAGCGCGGCTCGACCGGGGGCGCGGCCCGGTAGCCACGGTGCTCGTCCAGCGCGGGACGTTGCATGTCGGCGACCTCATCGTCGGCGGATCGCAATGGGGGCGCGTGCGGGCGTTGATCGACGACAAGGGCGAGACGCGGCAAGAGGCCGGCCCCTCGACGCCGGTCGAGGTTCTCGGTTTCTCTGGCTCGCCCGAGGCCGGAGACCGCGTCGCGGTCGTCGAGACGGAAGCGCGGGCGCGCGAAATCACCGAATATCGCGAGCGCCAGAGACGCGAGAAGGCGGCAGTGCGCGGCGGCGTGGCGCGCGGCTCGCTCGCCGACATGATGAGCCAGCTCAAAACCGCGGGGCGCAAGGAATTCCCGCTGGTCATCAAGGGCGACGTGCAAGGCTCCGTCGAGGCAATCGTCGCCACGCTCGAGAAGCTCAATACCGACGAGGTCGCAGCGCGGGTCATTCACGCCGGCGTCGGCGGCATAACCGAATCCGATATCACTCTGGCGGAGGCTTCGAACGCCGCGGTCATCGGCTTCAACGTGCGCGCCCACAAGGAAGCGCGGGAAATGGCCGAGCAGGCGGGAATCGAAATCCGCTATTACAACATCATCTACAATCTCGTCGACGACGTGAAGGCGGCGATGTCGGGTCTCCTGCCGCCGACCCTGCGCGAGGAAATGCTCGGCAATGCCCAGATCCTGGAAATCTTCACGATCTCCAAGGTCGGCAAGGTTGCGGGATGCCGGGTGACCGACGGCGTCGTCCAGCGCGGCGCCAACGTCCGGCTGATCCGCGACAATGTCGTCGTGCACGAGGGCAAGCTCTCGACGCTGAAGCGTTTCAAGGACGAAGTTAAAGAGGTGGTCGCCGGGCAGGAATGCGGCATGGCCTTCGAGAATTATCAGGACATGCGCGTCGGCGACGTCATCGAATGCTACAACGTGCAGGAGATCAAGCGGTCGCTCTGACGCCCGCCCGCTCCCGCGGATTACGACCATGTCCAGACTTCACCAACCGGGCGGCGAGCCGTCGCAGCGCATGTTGCGCGTCGCCGAGCTCATCCGCCACGGCCTGTCGGATCTTCTGGCGCGCGGCGACGTGCGCGATCCGGTCCTCGAAGGCCATGTCGTCACGATTTCAGACGTGCAGATGAGCCCCGACCTCAGACTGGCGACCATTTATGTCACCTCGCTCGGCGGCAAGGATATGGAGGCGGTTCTGGCCGCGCTCGAGCGAAACAAGCGATTCCTGAGGAGCGAGATCGCGCAGCGCATCAATCTGAAATTCGCGCCCGAGGTGCGTTTCAAGGCAGATCGCAGTTTCGAGGCGGGCTCGAAGATCGACGCGCTGCTCGAATCGCCGCGGGTGAAGCGCGATCTCGCAAAGGCGGAGAAGGAATGAACGCGCCGCGCTCCAATCGCGTCGAAGTCAACGGCTGGGCGGTCCTCGACAAGCCGGTCGGCATCACCTCGACGCAGGCGGTCGCACGCTTGAAGCGCCTGTTCAACGCCAAGAAGGCCGGCCATGCCGGCACGCTCGATCCGCTTGCATCAGGCGTTCTGCCGGTTGCCTTTGGCGAGGCGACGAAGACCGTACCTTTCGTGCAGGATGGGGAGAAGACCTATCGCTTCACGATTGCCTGGGGAGCCGAGACCGATTCCGACGATGCGGACGGCGTCGCTGTCGCGCAATCCGAGCGCCGGCCCGAGACAAACGAGATCCGCGCCGCCTTGCCGGCCTTCACCGGCACGATTCTGCAGCGCCCGCCGGCCTTCTCGGCGATCAAGATCGCCGGCGAACGCGCTTACGATCTGGCGCGCGACGGCGAGATCGTCGATCTCGCGCCGCGACCGGTCGAGATATACGCGCTGGCGCTTGTCGCGGCGGACCGCGACGCGGCGGCCTTCGAGGCGCGCTGCGGCAAGGGATGCTATGTACGGGCCTTGGCGCGCGACCTCGGCCGCGCGCTCGGCTGCCTCGGCCATGTGGCCGAGCTCAGGAGGACGCGCGTCGGCCCCTTTGCCGAAAGTCAGGCGATAGCGCTGGCGCATATGGCCGAATTCCCCGTCGCCGAGACGTTATTGGGCGTCGAAGCGGCGCTCGCGCACTTGCGGAAGGTGGTCGTCGATCGCGAGTCGGCGGCGCGGCTGCGGCGCGGACAGGCAATCCTGCTGCGCGGGCGCGACGCGCCCGAAGCGGGGCCGGCCTATGCCTCGTGCGGCGGCGTCGTCGTCGCGGTCGGAGCGATCGAAGCCGGCGAACTCGTGCCCGGGCGCGTGTTCAACCTGCCGTTCTGAGGAGAAGCTGATGCGAAGGCTCGCTGCGGCGCTCGTATTTGCCGCAATCGGCGCTCCGGCGTTTGCGCAGGCGATCGCGCCGGGCGAGGCGCAAGCGCACGTCGGCCAGAGCGTCACCGTGCAAGGCATCGTCAGCGACGTTCACGTGACGTCGTCAGGCATGGGCTTTATCGACATGGGCGGGCGCTATCCGCACAACGCCTTCACCGGCGTGATCTTCTCGGAAGACGCGGGAAAATTCGCGAACCTCGAGGCGCTCGAGGGCAGGACGGTCGCGATCAGCGGGATGGTCAAGCTTTATAGGGGCAAGCCGGAGATAATCCTGAAAGACGCCGGCCAGCTCAAAACCCAATAGGCCTGGCCTTTCCCTGCCCGCAAATTCCTGTATAAGGGCTCGCGTCGCGCCAAGGCGCGCTCTTCCCGAAACCTTGCTGGACGACATCCCGGCCTGGCCGCGGGCGGAGAATCGGTTGGACCTGAAAGGACATTCGATGTCGATTACGGCGGAGCGCAAACAGACGCTCATCAAGGATTATGCGATCAAGTCCGGAGACACCGGCTCGCCCGAAGTCCAGGTGGCCATTCTGACGGAGCGGATCGCCAATCTTACGGAACATTTCAAGACGCACGTGAAGGACAACCACTCGCGCCGCGGGCTCCTGAAGCTCGTCTCGCAGCGCCGCCAGCTGCTCGATTACATGAAGGGCAAGGACGAGCCGCGCTACAAGACGTTGATCGACCGATTGGGCATCCGCCGCTAGGGCTCTTGGGCTTTACGGCGGCGGCATGGCACCGGCGCTCAGGCCGCTGCGCACCATAGAAGTCATCTCCGCATAGGCTTTCCTGAATGGAGCAATGAGGCCGTAAAGACGGCTTTTGCCAATCAACACGTTGTGCAGGACGAGATAGTCTAAGCCTGTGCCTAGAAAACATTCGATCGCATCGCGCGGCGTCTCGACGATGGGTTCGCCCCTGATATTGAACGAGGTATTGAGCAGCACAGGAACTCCGGTCATGGCGTCAAATTCTCTGAGCAGGCGGTGGAGAAGCTCGTTGCTTTCCTGACGTACCGTTTGCACTCGCGCCGTGCCGTCGACATGAACGACCGCTGGAATCTTGTCCCTCCATTCCGAGCGAACTTGCTTTGTCAGCAGCATGAATGGCGATTCCTCATCGCCTTCGAAGATCTCCTTTGCCCTTTCAGCAAGAACGACCGGCGCGAACGGCCGGAAGGCCTGTCTGAACTTGACCCGCTTGTTCAGCTTGTCCTTCATCTCCGCCTTGCGCGGGTCGGCTAGAATGCTGCGATTGCCGAGCGCACGGGGACCGAATTCCGAGCCGCCCTGAAACCAGCCGAGCACGTTGCCATCCGACAATAGTTTCGCGGTGTCGTGGCATATATCCTGGCTGGTCGTGCGGATCGTCGCGAGACGGATGAGCCTTTGGTCGACGGCGGCCCGGCAATCTTCGTCTTTATATTGCACGCCGACATAGGCGTGCCGCATCACGAACGAGCGCGGTTTTTTCTTCAGTGCGAGATGGCCATAATAGGCACAGCCGATCGCAATCCCGTCGTCGCCCGCTGCGGGCTGAATCCAGATATTGTCGAAACCCGCCTCGCGCGCGAGGCGACCGTTGGCGACGCAATTCAGGCCAACGCCGCCTGCGATACATAGATTTTTGGCGCGCGTCGTTTCACGCAGCCAGATTGCACGGTCGAGGAGCACTTTCTCGGAATCGTCCTGAACCCGCCATGCAAGGTCCTTCCAGTGGTCCATGGACGGACTGTCCTGCCAATTCTGCTCCGTATCCGGAAACCAGGGCTGGCGAAACTGATCGATCCAATCCGGGACCGTCAGCTTTCCGTCCTTGATATCGAGGAGCGGCTCGATCTTGGACGGCCGTCCATAGGGCGCGAGCCCCATCACCTCGCCGCACTTGTTCCAATCCGCGAAAATGTAGGTCGATACGCGGCTGTAAAGCGCGCCGAGCCCAGGCATATTGTAGAACTCGTCGCTCAGAAAGCCGCGGTTTGGCTTCAGCCAGACCTTTTTCAGCGCTTCAATGTCGGAGCCCGCAAATCGGTAATAGCTTTCCGATTCGCGTGCCAAGGGATCAACATCGTCGCGGTCGGGCCATTTCTCGGTAACATCCGAGGCATAGCTGCCGACGCCGTCCACGACCATCACGACGCCTTCATCAAAAGGGCAGGCGGCAAATGCGCTATAGGCATGCGCCAAGTGATGCGACACTGTCACGACGTTCTTTGAGGCGGAAAGATAAAGCGGGTTCTTCGACGCTTGCTTTCGCTCCTCCCTGCTGAACAAAAAGGGCATGAACTGATGTTGGAGCCGTTTCTCGATCTCATCGACCGGCATGACATAACAATTGCGCACCACGAGATCGACGCCGCCGAGCGAGACGCCCTCGGCCTTGAGGCAGTAATTCACGACTTCCTCATAAAAGCCGCGCGCGTGCTTTTCGCGCGTGATCCGTTCTTTGGCGATCGCGAAGGCGATCTCGCCATCACGCAGCAGGCACGCGCTCACGTCGTGGTCGTAGGCATTTATTCCAAGAATGTAACTGTGCGCCACGGATCTCTTCGGAAGAAGCCAATTCAAACGATTTGAATTCGTTCACCGTTCCAGATGATGGGCAGACGGTCAAGCTGCGACGCGGCGCCGATGCGATGTTTACCGGTCTTGAATTCTGACACGGCAGTTCGCGTTCAGCATCCATCGGCCACGTTGCAGTCCGCGTTGGCGCGTGCTAGTGTGAGAAACCGATTTTTCGAGAGAATTTCGGGAGGAAAAAATGGCGCAGAATGTCCGGTCGAAAGTCCTCGCGAAAATCCATGGCCTGGTCAGGGGCTGCATTCGCGGCGTGGCAATCATCGCCATAGTAGCGACTTACGGTCTCGGCCAAGTCGGCGTCGTCGGGCTTTCTGGCATTGCGATGACCGCTGCGTCCAGCACACCGGCTCAAGCCTGGGGTAGGGGTGGTTGGGGCTGGAGAGGCGGCAGAGGCTGGGGTTGGGGCAGAGGTTGGGGCTGGAGAGGCAGGGGCTGGGGCCGAGGCTGGTGCTATTGGCACCCCTATCGCTGCCGGTGATTTAAGCGATCGGCCTGTCTGCCGGCGGCTTTAAGTATGTCGCCGGCGGGAGCGGGGGGTGTCCGTCATCGCACGAATTTGGAGTTGCTCCTCTGGTTGGAGCGAATCCCGAAAAACCCAAAATCCCCTAAATCCTCGGAAACGCACCTTGCGCCATTGGAAAATACCCGGCAGCGCAATAAGTTAAGCACTTGAATCGCGGCTCAGAGGCCATGCTCCTGACAAAGGAGTTCGGATCCGCGAACCCCGAGTCCCTCTGTTGGCAGAAATGCTTTACACTTGACGTTTGACAAGGCGCCGATGCGCCTTGCTTTGAACCCGGCGGGCAGCGCTGCTGCCGGCCGAACCTCTAAGACCAATGCCATGGCAGGATCGCCAGGCGCTGCCTCTGGGCAGCCTCTCGCCGTCTTGCACATGGCCGAAGTCTTCGCTTCTTGAAGAGAAAGACGAAGCTATATGTTCGACATCCATCGTGAAGAATTGCAATGGGCGGGGCGCAAGCTCGTGCTCGAAACGGGCCGGCTCGCACGCCAGGCCGACGGGGCGGTGCTCGCCGCCTATGGGGAGACGACGGTGCTCGCCGCCGTAGTTTCTGCCAAAGCGCCGAAGCCGGGGGTCGATTTCTTCCCGCTCACCGTCAATTACCAGGAAAAAGCCTTCGCCGCCGGACGTATTCCCGGCGGCTATTTCAAGCGCGAGGGCCGTCCGTCCGAAAAGGAAACGCTGGTCTCGCGCTTGATCGACCGGCCGATCCGGCCGCTCTTTCCCGACGGCTATCGCAACGATACGCAGATCATCGTGACTGTTCTCTCGCATGATCTCGAAAACGATCCCGATATCGTCGCCATGGTTGCGACCTCGGCGGCGCTGACGCTTTCCGGCGTCCCCTTCATGGGCCCGGTCGGGGCGGCGCGCGTCGGCTATGTCGGCGGCGAGATGAAGCTCAATCCGACGCTCGAGGAGATGAAGGATACGGCGCTCGATCTCGTCGTCGCCGGCACGGCAGACGCCGTGCTGATGGTCGAGTCGGAAGCCAAGGAACTTCCGGAAGAAGTGATGCTCGGCGCGGTCATGTTCGGACACCGCGGTTTTCAGCCGGTCATCGACGCCATTATCCGGCTTGCCGAGCGTGCCGCGAAGGAGCCGCGCGAGCTCGTCGTCGCCGACAAGAGCGAAATCGAGACGGCAGTGCGCGACATCGCCGAAGCCGAGCTGCGCGAGGCCTACAAGATCACCTCGAAGCAGGATCGCTATGCCGCGGTCGATGCGGTCAAAGCCAAAGTGATGGCGCAGCTTGCACCCGCCGAGGCCGAGCCGCGCTTTCCCGTCGATCAGATCGCCGAAGTCTTTCACGAACTTCAGGCGAAAGTCGTGCGCTGGAACATTCTCGACACCGGCCGGCGCATCGACGGGCGCGACGTAAAGACCGTGCGGCCGATTCTGGCTCAGGTCGGCGTTCTACCGCGCACGCATGGCTCGGCGCTCTTTACGCGCGGCGAGACCCAGGCCCTCGTCGTCGCAACCCTCGGCACGGGCGAGGACGAGCAATTCGTCGACCGG
>JASHVQ010000228.1 GCA_030044485.1 Methylovirgula sp.
CGAGCAGACGATGAACAGCGTGCGCTCCAGCGCCACGCCCTTCAGCGTGTCGGCGAGGTCGGCTCCATCCACATTGGCGACGAAGCGCAGCCGCAGATGCGGCGCCACGCAAGGCGAGAGCGCGCGCGCCGCCATCGCAGGCCCGAGATCCGAGCCGCCGATGCCGATGTTCACAATGTCCGTGAAGGCGGCGCCCGTCGCGCCTGTCGCCTCGCCGCCGCGCACGTCCTCGGCGAAAGCCAGCATTTTGCGCCGCTCGGCGCGCACCGCGGGCATGACGTCGATGCCGGCGGCGCGCATCGGCGCCTCGCTCATGTTGCGCAGCGCCATGTGCAGCGCCGGGCGATTCTCCGTCGGATTGACGATCTCGCCGGCAAAGAGCGCGGCGCGGCGCTCTTCGAGCTTTGCGGCGCGCGCCAGATCGATCAGCAGCGCAAGCGTCGTGCGATCGATTCTATGTTTGGAGAAGTCGAAGAGAATATCGTCCAGTGCGATATGAAAATCGGCGAATCGTCTCGGATCGGCGGCGAAGAGATCGGCAATCGTCGTCTCCGCCATGTCGGCGCGATGCGCTTCGAGCGCGAAAAGCTGCTCGGCAAGGTCGGTACGGTTCATTCGGGCGATCCGATAGGACTTAGAGAAGCCGCGAGCCTAGCACAGAGAATCGACGCGGACGATGCGGCTAGGCCTGTGGACTCCTCACCCGTTCCGTACGGAAACCGAGGCCGACAAAACGCGCCGGCAAGCGGCGCAGCCAGGGAACATAATTGAAGATGCGCACCACCCAGGGCACTTTCATCTTGCCGCGGCCGCGCAGCACGTTCGAGATCACCTTGTTCTGCACGAAGACTTGCACGGCCTGAGTGAGCTTGACGGCGGGTTGGCGACGCCTCTGCACGGCGGCGAGCAGGGAATCGGGCACAGGCTCGCCCTTGCGCAGCGCCGGCGCCAGAATATTGGCGGCGGCAATCGAATCCTGGACCGCGACATTGACCCCCACGCCGCCGATCGGCGACATGGCATGCGCCGCATCGCCGATGCACAGAAATCCCGGCTTGTGCCAGAGCGGCAGGCGATCCACCGTGACGCTCAAGAGCCTCACGTCGTCCCAGCTTTTAATCTCCGCCATGCGGCCGGCAAGAAAAGGCGCGAGTTCGGCAATTTTCTCGCGAAGAACGGCAACGCCCTGTCTCTTCAGTTCCTCGAAACATCCCTTGGCGATGACATAGGCGCATTGCCAATAGGTGCCGCGTTGCAGCATCACCAGGATCTGCCCGTTGTCGATGCGCCCGAAGGTTTCGCTCGAATCATCCGAGCGGCGGCTGACCCGGAACCATAGGACATCCATCGGCGCCCCGATATTCTCGGGCACGAAGCCCGCCTTGGCGCGCAGGATCGAGTGGCGGCCATCCGCGGCGACCGTCAAAGCGGCGCGGACGCGGATTTGGCCGTCCGGCGTCTCGGCTGTGACGCCTTCTACGACGCCATTCTCTTCGACGAGACCATTGGCCTCGGCATTCATCATCAGCCGGAAGCTCGGATAGAGCTTCGCCTTGCCGGCCAGGAAATTGAGGAAATCCCATTGCGGCATCAGGGCGATGAACTTGGCTCTGCCCGGCAGATGCGAGAAATCGCCGATCAGGATCGTTTCGTCACCGATTTTTCCGGAAAGCTGTCGCGCTTCCTGGTGCGGCAATTTGAGAAACTCGTCGAGAAGCCCGAGATCGTCCATCGCCTGAAGCGTCGAGGGATGGATCGTGTCGCCGCGGAAGTCGCGCAGGAAATCGGCATGCTTTTCGAGAACGAGCGTTTCGACCCCGGCGCGCGCCAAGAGAAAGCCAAGCATCATCCCGGCCGGACCGCCGCCGACAATGCAGCATGTAGCCTGGGTCGGGAATGTCATCCCGCCATTTTAGGGCGCAAGCGCCCCGGCCGACAGGGCGAATTAGGGAATGGCGACGACCGGGGCGCCGATGCTGACGCGCTGATAAAGGTCGACCACGTCTTCGTTATACATCCTGATGCAGCCATAGGACGCGGCTGTCCCCACCGTATGGCGCATCCACCGGTTGGTGCCATGGATTGCCACCTCGTCGCGGGCAAGCGTGATCGCCGCCGCGCCCATGGGGTTATGCGGCGAGCCGCCGGGAATGAAATCGGGGAGTTCCGGATGGTCGCGGGCGACGATCGCCGGGGGCGACCAGGACGGCGCAATATATTTGCCTTCGACGGACGTCTCACCGAGCCAGGCCTTGCCAGGCATGCCGATGGCGACCGGATAGCGAATGGCTTCGCCATTGCCCAGGATGAAATAGAGCCGGCGCTCATGCTGGCTGATGACGATCTCGCCCGGCTGATATTGGGGAGGAACGGCGACCAGTTCGCGGGCGCTCGCCGGATGGGCGACGAACAGCCCCGCCGCGCTCGACAACAGAATTGCGACAACCACCGGAGCAAGCCTGCTCCGCGTGCCCCACATGCCCATGATGGCGGCCCGCCCAGCAAAACAGATGGCCAAGCATAGCAAGAGCCTCGCGCACGCGCCGATCATTTTGCGCGGCTGGTAAAAAAAGTCGGAAGCCGTGGCCGGGGCGCCGCAGCGCGTGGGACGTGCTCAGGCCTTCTCGCGCGCCCCGTGCTGGCCGGCGTGTCGCTTGCGGTCGCGGATCAGATCGTCGACGACGCCGGGGTCGGCGAGGGTGGAAATGTCGCCCAGAGCATGGAATTCGAGCTCGGCGATCTTGCGCAGAATGCGCCGCATGATCTTGCCGGAACGCGTTTTCGGCAGGCCGGGCGCGAAATGAATGACGTCCGGCGTCGCAATCGGCCCGATCTCCTGGCGCACCCAGGCGACGAGCTCCTTGCGCAGGTCCTCCGACCCTTCGGAGCCGCTCATCAAGGTAACGTAAGCGTAAATGCCTTGGCCCTTGATGTCGTGCGGGAATCCGACGACCGCCGCTTCCGAGACGCGGGCGTGGGCGACAAGCGCGCTTTCGACCTCCGCCGTCCCGAGCCGGTGGCCGGCGACATTGATGACATCGTCGACGCGGCCGGTGATCCAATAATCGCCGTCCGCATCGCGACGGCAGCCGTCGCCGGTGAAATATTTGCCGGGATAGGCGGAAAAATAGGTGGCGACGAAACGCTCGTGATCGCCGAAGACGGTACGCATCTGCCCGGGCCACGAATCGGCGATCACAAGATTGCCGCTCGCCGGGCCTTCGAGTAGCCGACCCGAGGCATCGACCACCTGCGGCCTGATCCCGAAGAAGGGCTTGGTCGCCGAGCCGGGTTTCAGGGTCGTGGCGCCGGGAAGCGGCGTGATGAGAATGCCGCCCGTCTCCGTCTGCCACCATGTGTCGACGATCGGGCAGCGGCTCTCGCCCACGACCTTGTAGAACCAGAGCCAGGCTTCCGGATTGATCGGCTCGCCGACCGAACCGAGCAGCCGCAGGGAAGCGCGGCTTGTCGCCTTGACCGGCGCGTCGCCGGCGCCCATCAGCGCGCGGATGGCGGTCGGCGCAGTGTAGAAAATGCTGACGCGATGCTTGTCGACGACCTCCCAGAAACGCGATTGGGTCGGATAATTGGGCACGCCTTCGAACATCAGCGTCGTCGCCCCATTAGCGAGGGGACCATAGAGAATGTAGCTGTGGCCCGTGACCCAGCCAACGTCGGCCGTGCACCAATAGACGTCGCCGTCGTGGTAGTCGAAAATATATTGATGCGTCATCGACGCATAGACGAGATAGCCGGCCGTCGTGTGCACGACGCCTTTGGGCGTGCCGGTCGATCCCGACGTATAGAGGATGAAGAGCGGGTCTTCGGCATTCATAAGGGCCGGAGGGCAATCGGGCGAAGCCGCGGCGGCGGCCTCGGCGTACCACATGTCGCGCGACTCGTGCCAAGGAATGGCGCCGCCGGTGTGCTTGACCACGATCACCTTGGTGACGACGCCTGAGGCCTTCTCGATAGCCGCGTCGGCATTGGCTTTCAGCGGAATTTTGCGTCCGCCGCGCAGGCCCTCGTCCGCGGTGATGAGTAATTTCGAGCCGCAATCGCGGATTCGGCCGGCAAGCGAATCCGGTGAGAACCCGCCGAAGACGACCGAATGTATTGCGCCGATGCGCGCGCAGGCGAGCATGGCATAGGCGGCCTCCGGGATCATCGGCAGATAGATGGTAACCGTGTCGCCTTTCCTGACGCCTTGCGCTTTCAGCACATTGGCGAGGCGGCTGACTTTGTCGTGCAACTGCTTGTAGCTGATGTGCAGCACGGAGCGCTGCGGATCGTCGGGCTCCCAGATGATCGCTGTCTGATCGCCACGCGTACTGAGATGCCGGTCGATGCAATTCAGCGCCACGTTGGTGACGCCGTCCTCGTACCATTTGATGAAAACATTTCCCGGTTCGAAGGACGTGTCCTTCACTTTGGTGAAGGGCGTGATCCAGGCGATACGCCGGCGCCCTTCGTCTCCCCAGAAGCGCTCGGGATCGGCGATGGAACGCGCGTACATTTTCTCGTATTTCGCGGCGTCGATGAAGGCGCGGCGCTCCCAAGCGGGGTGGACCGGATAAAGGGCTTCCACCATTGTCTCCTCCCAGGGCGCGAGCGCCGGGCAAGTCGCGATTCTGCGCGATTGATTATGCGCCGGTTTGCCGGCTTGAGGTCATTATGCGCCGCCTCGCTGCGATGACAAGGCCGAGGGCAATCCTGGCAGTGCCAGAGATATTCGGCGGCGCGTCACATAAGTCACACAAAAAGTCCCGGCACATGCGTGCCGGGACAAGTTTTGCGTCCGGCGCGGGGGCGCGCCAGCAAGCGCATCAGAAGACGATTTGCGTGCGCCCCGCGATCCAGTCGATCGTCGCGCCGCGCCAGGTGTTCGGGCCGTTATAAAATTCTGGATTGTCTACGACGACATGTTCGTAATCGAGCATGAACTTCATATTGAGGTTGGGATACCAGTTCAGGCCTACGCCGTAGGACGTTTGCTGACTGCCGCCATAGCCCGTTTTCACCGTCGAGCCGGAGACCGAATAAGCGGAACCGAGCACGGTACTCGTCAGGTTCGGATCTTGAAGATCGACGGTGCTGTATCGCGCCGCGATTTCGAGCGCGCCCCAGCCTTTGCTGCCCCACCACAGCGGATTGTCGGGAATGACGCCGGTGTAGGCGCCGGTCGCCGGATTGTAGAGACGCCTGCCGCCAATCGTGTAGCTCCCCTCGACATAGCCGCCGTTGAAATTCAGCTCGGGGCCCGGCGCCCCGCCGGTCCAGCCGCTCGTCACGCCCGAGGTGGCCGCCGCGAAGGGCGTGGCGCCCGTCAGCGTGTCGACGACGTAGTGGTAATATTCGCCCTGGACGAAGAAGTTCTGATAGGCCGCCGCCGCTTCGGCGCCGAAGACCTCGCCGCCATGGGCGGGAATATTGCCGGTATTCAGGAAATAGGTCGGATCGACCCGCAGTTCCGGCCTGTCGTAGAGCTGGATGCCTTCGACGTTGGAGAGGATGCGCGGATCGAACAGATTGGCGTAGTTAAAGCCAACGTGCAGCGACGCGTCCTTGGTTTGCACGAGTTGGTAGGAGGCACGAAACAGCGCCGAAAGCTGCGGCCCCAACCCGGTCGGCGTCTCCGTGCACGGCGTTCCGGCGGTGGTGCCGTAGCATGTGGCGCCGTCCGTATGCAGAGCGCCGGAGTTCGGCCCGGTCACGTACGCTCCCACCCAATAGCGGTCGTTGTTGGAATGGGCGCCCGCGGCGCTGCGGAAATCGCCGCCGCCGAATTCCGTAGCGACAACCTGCGCCGAGGAGCGCTCCATGAACATGATGTCGTTGGAGCTCGTCGCTTCTTCGAGCGTCCAAGGCACGTCCTGGACGCCCGGGAGATCGATCGCCACCGGGAACGGTCCGCCGTGATTGTAGAAGCCGTTGTAGGTGATGAAGGCGTTTTCGACGCCTGATAGAAAGTTGTTGTTTTGCGTCGGGCTCGTACTCGAATTGGCGTTCGCCAGACCGTCATTGGGATTGAGGCTGTCGGAGGAACCGCCGAAGTCGTAGACGAGGGCATAGTGCCAGTCGCCCATGAACTTGCCGACGACGCCGATGCGCGCGCGCCGCAAATTGATTCCGCTGGCGAGGCCTTCCTGGTCGATGGTCTTCGGCCCGGGGCTATAGCCTACGTAGCCGCCGGTATCGATGTGCAGGCGGCCGAAGAGTTCGATCGTGTTGAAGCCGTTCGCGTCCGAAAAGCCGAAGTGATAACCGCGGTCGTAGGTCATCAGCACTTTCGGAGGCAGCTGCGGGACCGGCTCTCCCGGAGGGACTGGCTGCTGCGGCACGAAACCACCGGTTACGACGCCATTGCCGGCAACGACCACGGTCTTCTGCTTGCGCAGCTGGCGGATCTCGGCGCGTAACGCGCTGATTTCCGCCTCGTGGCGTGCCTCGATGCGCTCTATCTGCGCTTCAAGCTTCTGAATCTGCGCATCGTCGGCGCTGGCGGGTCTGACGCAGAGGGCGCAGGCGCTCGTCGTCGCCATGAGAACCATGAGCCCTCGGCGGCTCAGGGCGCGAACCCGCGGCATATAGCTCGTTGAGAAATGGCGCATGAAAGCCCCCTTTAATTCCCTATCAATTCGATGGACTAAACAGGCATCTTTAGTCAATTGATTTGATCAGCTATTCGCCCGAGCGGGAGGCAAGCGACGGCTTTTTCAGGGGAAAATGGCATCGTAGCGCGGCGCGGAACGTGCCGGATTGGCGGACGCCTCTTCGCGGCTGGCCGCCGAATATAAAAATATTTTTAAGAAGTTAGACGCAGGCGCCTGAAGGCGGGGCTCGGCCTCTGTTGCAAAAAGATCATAGAGGGCTGGAAACTCAAGCCGGGGCCGCGCGCCGAACCGCGGGTCAGTCGGTTCCGACCATATTGGCGTTGTCCATGGTCATGCCGAGATTGCCGACACAGCTTTCGAACGCCTCCGAACCTGGAACGAGGCCGAGATC
>JASHVQ010000229.1 GCA_030044485.1 Methylovirgula sp.
TGCTCGCCCTCAACGCCACCATCGAGGCGGCGCGCGCCGGCGAGGCGGGACGCGGCTTCGCTGTCGTCGCCCAGGAGGTCAAGACGCTCGCCACGCAGACGGCGCGCGCGACGCAGGACATTTCCGGCCAGATCGCCGACATTCAGGCGGCGACGGAGAATTCCGTCTCGGCCATCGACACTATCCAGGCCAAGATCGGCGAGATCGAGCAGATCTCGGCCATCATCGCCTCAGCGGTCCAGGAACAGGGCGCTTCGACACAGGAAATAGCCCGCAACGTGCGCTCCGCGGCATCCGGCACGACGGCCATGTCGAATTTCGTGGAAAGCGTCGCCAAAGCCGTCGTGGCGACGAGCGAGAGCGTCGAATCGGTGGTCGACCTCGCCCGCGATCTCGACAATCTCGCCGCTTCGATGACCGCCGACGTGCGCACCTTCGCCGAAGCCTTGGACGCCGCCTAGGGCGGCCGGGCGCCATTCCCTAGGGGCGGCCGGCGCATTAGATTAGAGCCGATCGATACCGGGCGTCGGCGGACATGAAAATTTCCCTGATCCAGATGAATTCGCGCCAGGCGAAGGCGGCGAATATCGCCGCCGCGACCGATCTCATCGAGCGCGCCGTGGCGGAAGAACAGCCCGATTGGGTGTGCCTGCCCGAATGTTTCGACTTTCTCGGCGGAACCCGCGCCGAGAAGCGCGAAGCCGCCGAGATCCTCGGCGAAGGTCCCGCCTATCGCGCCATGCAGGACCTGGCGCGCAAGCACGGCATTTTCGTGCATGCCGGCTCGATCCTCGAAAGGATCGCCGGCCAGGAGCTCATCCACAATACGACCCTGGTCTTCGACCGCGCCGGCAAAGAAATCGCCCGCTATCGCAAGATCCACATGTTCGACATCACCGCGCCGGACGGAACGCAATATCACGAGAGTTCAGCCTTCAAGGCCGGCAATGCCGCCGTCACCTATGATTGCGAAGGCCTCATTGTCGGCTGCGCGATCTGCTACGACCTGCGCTTTCCCGACCTCTTTCAAGTCTTGGCCGAAAAAGGCGCGGAGATGATCGCCTTGCCCTCGGCCTTCACTTTGCTGACCGGCAAGGATCATTGGGAGGTGCTTTGCCGGGCGCGGGCCATCGAGACGGAAGCCTATTTCTGCGCTCCGGCGCAGACCGGCACGCATCATGTCGGCGGCGACGTGCGCTCGACTTACGGCCATTCGCTCGTCGTCGATCCTTGGGGGCATGTGACGGCGCGGGCCTCAGACGGGGTCGGCATCGTCTCGACGCGCATCGACCGCAATCTCGTTGCCAAAGTGCGCGCCCAGATTCCGGTTGCCCGGCATAAGGTCAGGATTCGCTAGGGCACTCCGCGGCGGGCGTGACGCCTGGCTCGTCCCAAAAATCCAAAAGCTTGCGCGGCGCGGCATTGGGGAAGACGGCGACGTTCTCCGGAGAAGCGCGAAATTCGACCCCGCAGGCCTTGCCCAAGCGCCATTTCAGCCGGGCATCGAGACGCATTTCCTTCTTCGCAACGTGCAGCACGAAGTCGTGCGGCAACATCACGCCGTCTCCGAGCGCCAGCCGCGCACCGCCTTGGCTGGCGTTGCGCAGCGTGCAGTCGAGCGTCGAAAATCCGCCGTCGAGCTCGATGCGGCCGCCCAGGCAGGTTCGCCGCCGCGCGTGATGACGCCGCTCGGATATCGAATTTTCCATTTATGGATTTTATACCGTCGCACCTCGGCGGCGCCCGTCCCCGAAAGCCGAGTCGGGCGTTTATTCTCCGTTAACCTAAACGCTGCGGGTTCCGCTTCGCGCCAAGACGACCCAGGCCGCATCTTAGCGCGATTGCGCCTGCGATTGCTCGATCTCGGGCGGCGGAAGCACGTTGAATTGCGCTTTCTGCTCGTCGTTCAATGTGGCGTAGAAAGCCCGCAAAGCCGGCGAGATCGCCTTGACGGCGTCGGCCATGGCGTCGAGCCGCCTGGTGATGGCATCGAATCGCTCGGTCTGCGTCTGCGGCATGGTCGTGGGGCAGGAGGATTGCATCGTGCTCGCGGCCTTTGAGGATGCATCCTTCAACTTATTGAACGCGGCGATCTGCTCCTGACCCGCCGGCTTGATCGCCTGTTCGATCTGATCGGTCGGAAGATTGGCGAAATTCTCCGCCTGGTCGGAGCAGAGGTCACCCAGGCCGTCGGCTGCCGTGACAGTTTCCTTCCGATGCCGGCGCCCGCCGAGCGCGATGGCGTCGAAGCGGCGCCGCTGTTTGTCGTCGAGCGAATTGTCGAGCGCGATCAGCGGCGCGCGGACGATCTGCACCGCCTGCGACATGGCTTCGATCCGCTTGCCGACGGCAGCGAGCCGGTCCACCGGCGTGAGCGGCGGCGAGTTTGGGCAGGAGGCCTGCAAAATGCCGTCGGCCTTGGCTGAAGCCGTTTTCAGATCCGCCAAGATGGCGCTTTGGTCATCTTCGGGTCGAATGGCTTTCGCGATCCGCTCGACGGGCAGATCTGCAATCCCCGGGGCAAGCGCCGCGCATGTCGCGCCGGCTTCGGCGAGGTAATCCGCGGCACGCGGCGGCGGGCTTTGCGAATTATCGGCCGAAGCATAGACCGTATAGGGCTCCTCCTCCCAACCGTAGAACTCGGGATAGTCGTAGCCAGGCCAAAAGATCGAGGAGAAGAGATCGTAAGGACCGTAGTCGAAGAAAGGATCGTAGAAATCATAGGGCCAAAGCGCGAAGGACAGGAGATCGCCATAGAAGAAAGGCCAGAAAACCGGCCCGGCCCAGCCATAGCCCCAACCATATCCTCCATAGCCGCCATACCTGTTCCACACCCCCCAGCCGTGCCGGTTGCCAAAGCCGTTATGACCCAAGTCGGCATGCGCGAAACGCCCGCCGAAGCCGGCAAGTCCGCGATGGTCGAAAGCCCCGTGCGCCGCGAAATGTGCGCCGCCGAAGCGCGTCGCGCCGAAATGCGCGGTGCCGAAATTTCGCCCCGCGAAATGCATGCCGCCAAAACGGCGCGCGCCAAAATGCCATCCGCCGAAGCGGGCGCCGCCGAAATGCATGCCCCCAAAATGGCCGCCGCTGAAGCCGCCAAAGCCGCCGCCATGAAAGCCGCCGAAGCCGCCGCCATGGAAGCCACCGAAGCCGCCGCCGCGGAACGCAAAACTACTCTCCGCCGGCAGCAGCGTCAGGGCGGACGCAACGCAAAGGCCTATGGCCGCATAGATTTTCGTCAGCCGCCGCATGGAATCCTCCCGCGCTAAGCCCGCCCCTTTCGGCGGAAACGCGCGAAGTTCCTTAAGCGTTGCTTAATTTTTCTTTGAAGAACGGCGCGGGGCAAACCAAGGTTTGAGCGGGCGCTCAGCTTAGGACGATCGCCGCGAGGAGCCGGCCGTAATCGACCTCTTGGCGATGCACCGACCGGCGATAGGAAAAGCAGCGCGCTTCGTCGACATAAGTATCGACGCCGAGGTCCTCGAACTGGCCGATTCCCGCGGCTTTCAATCGCGCCGCGATAAACCGCGGCAGATCGAACATGAAATGATCCGGGCGCTGC
Source organism: Methylovirgula sp. (assembly GCA_030044485.1). GTDB lineage: Bacteria > Pseudomonadota > Alphaproteobacteria > Rhizobiales > Beijerinckiaceae > Methylovirgula. Next base: position 3,563 of record JASHVQ010000229.1, read on the forward strand.
GCCGGCCTGAAGAAGGCGGCGTTCTCGCTGCCCGCCGCGGCAAAGCGCGCAAAGAAATCCGCGCCCACCTCATATGAGTTCGGCCCGATGGTCGGGCCGAGCGCGGCGGCAATCGAAGCGCGCCGCGCCCCGAGCTTTTCCATCCGTCCGATAGTGGCTTCGAGAATGCCGCAAAGCGCGCCTTTCCAGCCGGCATGCGCGGCGGCAACGACTTGCGCATGGCGGTCGGCCAGAAGAAGCATGCCGCAGTCGGCGCCGGTGACGCCAAGTCCCAAGCCGGGCGCGGCAGTGACCAGCGCATCGCAGCGCGGCCGCTCGGCGAAGGGCGCCTCGACAATAAGCGCCTCGGCCGAATGGATTTGAAACGGCACGAGCAGGCGTTCGCTCTCTATTCCGAGATGCGCCGCCATGCGCCGCCGGTTCTCGGCGACGCGCGCCGGATCGTCGTCCGAGCCCGTCCCGCCGTTCAAAGATTCATAGACGCCTTCCGATACGCCGCCGCGGCGCGCGAAGAAGGCATGCGCGATTCCTTCGAGGTTCTTGGCGCGCAGGGCCTCGGTCATGGCGCAGGCCTGTCGCTCGCAAATCCCGGCGGCGCGCCAAATCCCGGCGGCGTCACCGCGAGAACCTTGAAAAGCTCCGCCATGCTCGCGCCCGGTCCCGACGTCGGCCCGGGCAGGGCGAGCCGCGCCAGCGCCATGTCGATCGACGCGCATTGCGCGGCATCGGCGTTGCGCTTTAGAACCGCGGCGCGTTGAAAGAGCCCGAGGCGCGCCAGAAACGTGCCTTGCGTCACAGGCCCGTAGGTCGCGGCTCCGGCTGCCTCCGCGGCGCGCGCCAAGGCCGCGAAATCGACATGCGCGGTCAGGTCCGCTTCGCCCGGTTCGCGCAACGGATCGGCCTGCCGATGCCCGCGCACGGCTTGCAGAGTGGCGCCGGGCCGGGTGCGCGCATGGCCATAGTCGATGACGAGCAGCACGCCGCCTTCGGCGGCGATATGCGCGCCAAGTCGGCCCATCAGCCTTTGCGCCGCAAGGCCGAGTTCGAGGATCGTGCCGAGCGGCAGAGCGGTCTCGGGCGGGACGGGCGCGGCGAATTCCGCCTTCGGCGCGGGGGCGAGGCCGAAACAAAATTCGCCGTTGGCGTCGATTCCGACCAGCCTTTCGCACCAGCCCGACGCGACCCGCACGTAATGGCGCACCGGCAACGCATCAAAGAATTCATTGGCGATGATGATGGCCGGGCCGGCCGGCAGCGACTCGACCGATTCATGCCAGGTGATCGGCACTTCCGAGGCGCCGAGCGCGCGGCGCTGTTCGGCGCCGAGCGGTTCGCTCATCTCGACGAGATGCACGTCGAGCGCGGCGCGAAATTGCGGGGCAATGCGCACGGCGCGCAGAAAATCGGCCATCAGCGTGCCGCGCCCCGGACCCAGTTCGACAAGCCGCAGCGTGCCGGGCTCGCCCATCATGCGCCAGACCTCGGCCGCCCAGAGCCCGATCAATTCGCCAAACATCTGGTGGACTTCCGGCGCGGTGATGAAATCGCCGTGCGCGCCGATCGGAACTTTTGAACGGTAGTAGCCGTGCACCGGATGCATGGCGGCAAGAGTCATGAAACGCTCGACGCTCATCGGTCCGTCTGCGGCGATCATGGCGGCAATCTCCCGGCCGAGCGGAGTCATGCCTTGGCGTTCCTCGACAGCGCGAGTGCGATCATCGCAAGTCCGACGGCGATCAGCGGTACGGAAAGGACCATGCCCATCGTCGCCCCGCCGAAGAGAAAGCCGAGCTGCGGATCGGGTTCGCGGAAGAATTCGCAGAAAATGCGCGCCACGCCGTAGCCCACGGCGAAAATGCCGCTGGCCAGGCCAGGCCGGCGCAAGGCCCCGAAATTGATCGCGGCGTAAAGCACGATGAACAGAAGCAGGCCCTCGAGCCCGGCTTCATAGATCTGGCTTGGATGACGCGGCACGCCGTCCGAACCCGGAAAGATCATCGCCCAAGGCACATCGCTCGGCCGCCCCCAGAGTTCAGGTTTGATGAAATTGGCGAGGCGTCCGAGGCAAAGGCCGATCGGAACCGAAGCCGCGGTGACGTCCATGACGCTCAAGAACGGCACTTTGACCTGCCGCGCGAAAAGAACGATCCCCAGCGCCGCGCCGAGCAGGCCGCCATGAAAAGACATGCCGCCCTTCCAAACGGCGACGATCTCGCCGGGATGGGCGAGATAAAAACTCGGATTGTAGAAGAGCACGTAGCCGAGCCTGCCGCCGAGAATGATGCCGAAGGCGACGTAGACGATGAGATCGTCGATACTGGCTGGCGTCGGATGCGGCAGGCCGTCCCACAAGTTCTCCTTGCCGACGAGATAGCGCACATAGGCCCAGCCGAAGATCAGCCCGGCGATATAAGCGAGCGCGTACCAGCGGATGGGCAGCGGTCCGATCGAGATCAACACCGGATTGATGTGAGGATAGGGGATGAGGAGCTGCATTTTGTTCCCGGATTCGCCAGGCTCGTGCCGAATCGGTCATGCGATGGCGCGGCGGGGGCGTCAAGCCGCCCTCTCGGCCGGCGCCGCCGCAAGGGCGCGACAGAGGCGACAAAGCTGGCCTATAATAGGGACGAGGTGACGTTCGTGAGGAGGAGCCTATGCCTCAGAGCCGTGGCACGATGTTCGACGATTTCTCGCGCCTCATGACGGATGCGGCGGAGATGGCGCACGGCGTGCGCCGCGAGGCCGAGCAGATCTTCAAGGCGCAGGTCGAGCGCTGGCTCGCCGATCTGGATCTCGTCACGCGCGAGGAATTCGAGGCGGTGCGCGACATGGCGATTGCGGCGCGCGACGAGAACGAGCGGCTCGCCAAACGCATCGCGGCGCTCGAGGCGCAACTCGCCGGCCAGGAAATCCCGCCGCCGGCCAGCGAGATCTAGCGCCGATGCCGAATTTCAGCCACGCCGTTCTGCCGCAGGACGGACGCCAAAGCGATATGGCGCTCGCCGTCTGCCGCGGAACGCGCCGGCTGCTGCGCAGTCTCAAATTCTCGACGCTCACCGAATTGCCGCTGGCCAGCGGGCGGCGCGCCGACATCGTGGCGCTGGCCGGAGATGCGAGCATCCTCATCGTCGAGATTAAATCCTCGATCGCCGATTTTCGCGCCGACGCGAAATGGCCGGACTATCGGGCGCATTGCGACAAGCTGTATTTCGCAATTCCGCCCGGCATGCCGGCGGCGATCATGCCGGAAGACGCAGGCCTCATCGTCGCCGACGCCTTCGGCGCGGAGATTTTGCGCGAGCCCCCGGAACATCGGCTGGCGGGGGCGACGCGGCGCGCCATGCTGATGCGCTTCGCACAAGCCGCCGCGCATCGGCTGCACGGCCTCAGCGATCCGGAAATTCTCGGCTTCGGGCCGCTTTAACCTAGCGCGGCGCGCGCTTGGCGAGAATGCGCTGCAAGGTGCGCCGGTGCATGTTGAGCCGGCGCGCCGTCTCCGAGACGTTGCGGCCGCAGAGTTCGTAGATGCGCTGGATGTGCTCCCAGCGCACCCGATCGGCCGACATCGGATTTTCCGGCACTTCGGCTTTGTCGTGGCGCGTCGCCATGAGCGCCGCATAGATGTCGTCGGCGTCCGCCGGCTTGGCGAGATAGTCGAAGGCGCCGAGTTTCACCGCGGTCACGGCGGTGACGATGTTGCCATAGCCGGTCAGGATGATGGCGCGCGCCTCGGGCCGCTTCGCCTTGAGTTCGGAAATGACGTCGAGCCCGTTGCCGTCGGCGAGCCGCATGTCGATGACCGCGAAGGCGGGAGCGTCGCTGGCAATGGCGGCGAGGCCCTCGGCGACCGACTGGGCGGCGGTAACGATGAAACCGCGCCCTTCCATGGCGCGCGCCAGACGCGACAAGAAGGGCTTGTCGTCATCGACGATCAGCAGCGTCTTGTCGGCGTCGGAATCGCCGAGCGCCGGAAACGTTTCCACCCTGATGCCCGCCTCGGGGGGATCGGTTTTCATTATCGTCCCTCGTCTTTTCTTTATATTAGGGCGGAATTGTCTCGCCGATAAAGCAATTTGTCGGCTTCGACGAAGGCTCCGGCCGCGCCGCTGCAAACTCGAGTTTTATTAACATTATCATGCGCGTGCCAAAGGCGCATGGTTAAAATCCGCAGCCCCGGCGGCGATTGCAGCTTAGCGTGATGACGGAATGTTTCAGTTCGTGAAGACCGCCTTCAGCGGCTCTTCAAAGCCGCGGCGCCGACCGGGTTCGAATTTGCTGCGCGGCCAGCGGATCGTCACACGCGCCCCGGAATGGGGAGGAGGGAGATTGCTCGGAATGACGGCGGCGCCGGAACGCTCGAGCAGCGTTTTGGCGATGAACAGGCCGAGGCCGAGACCAAAATCTTCTTCCGACTTGGCGCGCCGGTCGGTCTTCGTCGTTACATAAGGTTCGCCGAG
>JASHVQ010000230.1 GCA_030044485.1 Methylovirgula sp.
TCCCGCCGTGAGCGCGGCGAGAAAGGTCATGATCGCGACGACGGTGACGAGCGCCCGGCCGGCGATCGAAGCGGCGGGCACGAGCGGCTGCTCGCGGCGCAAATCGAGCGCCTCGTTTTCGGAGAGCCGTTCCAGGCTCCTGCGCCGCTCGGATTGGGCGAGCATCATTCGCTCACTCGTAGATATGCAGGCGGGCGTCGCCGAGCACGAGGCGGCGCGCCGTATCGAACTGGTCCATCAAGGCGAGATCGTGGGTGGCGATGACCACCGCGGTGCCCGACTTATGCAGTTCGGCGAAAAGCCTCAGCAGGCGGCGCGCCAGGGTCGGATCGACGTTGCCGGTCGGCTCGTCGGCCAGAAGCAGTTCGGGGCGCACGATGAGCGCGCGGGCAATGGCGGCGCGCTGTTTCTCGCCGCCCGAGAGGACAGGCGGCAGGACGTGCATATGTTCGCCCAGTCCAACCCAGCGCAAAAGCTCGACCACTTCGGCGCGGTAGGAGGATTCATTGCGCCCCTGCACGCGCAAGGGAAGCGCGACATTCTCATAGGTCGTCAAATGATCGAGCAGCCGAAAATCCTGGAAGACGACGCCGATGCGGCGCCGCAGATGCGTGATCTCGTCTTTGGTCAGCATTGAAGCGTCGGCGTCGAAAAGGGTGATGAGGCCGCGCGTCGGCTTCAACGACAGGAGAATGAGGCGTAGCAGCGTCGTCTTTCCGGCACCCGAGGGCCCGGTCAGGAATTGGAAGGACCGCGGTTCGATATCGAAGCTGATATCCCTGAGGATCTCGCCCCCCATCCCGTATCTGAGACCGACATTTTCGAACCGGACCAAGTCAACCTCGCCCTTCGCACCCGTCGCGAACTCGTGCGTCCCGGCGCGGCGCGGCGCGAATCATGGCCTTAACGGCGCTTTAACCATAGCAGCGGAGCATTGGCCAAGACCATCGCCGCCATCGGCTCATCCCGCACTTTGCGAGAGCAGCGCTTTTCATGCAGATCGAGTGCCCGGGCTGCGCCAAATCCTACCACATTATTAAAGCCGCGCTCGGCCCGAACGGACGGCGGGTCGCCTGCCCACGTTGCGACTCGATCTGGTTCGTCGCCGCCGAGGGCGTGAGCATCGCGTCGGCCTTGCCCGCGACGATCGAGATTGCCGGCCAAGACATCCGCGCCGAGCCGCGGAGACCGGCTGCGAAACCTCCCGTTCGGCGCGCCAATCCGCGGCTTGCGCCCCTGCCGCGACCCCGTTCGAGCTTGGCCAGGACGCTTGGCGCGGGGATGGCCTTGCTGGCAATGAGCATGGCGCTGATCGGCCTGCGGGCGCGGATCGTGACGCTTTGGCCGCAGACCGATGCGGCCTATGCGGCGCTCGGTTTGCCGGTCAACCTGCGCGGCCTTGAATTGCGCGGCCTTTCCACGCTCTCTTCTTACGAGGGCGCCGAGCCCGTGCTCGGCATCGAAGGCGAGATCGTCAACGTCGGGGCGCGTCAGACCGAAGTGCCGCCCGTCGAGCTGACGATCCGCGACAAGCAGGGCGAGGTCCTTTACAGCTGGACGGCACTGTCGCGCCGGCATTGGCTGGCGGCGGGCGAAAGCGTCGAGTTCCAAGCGCGCCTCGTCGCTCCGCCGCCCGAAGGCGCCGAGGTTCTCGCCCAATTTGCACCGGACGAGCCGGAAACCTTGGCCTCGCGGTAAATTTCGGGCGTCGGCGCGGATGGCCGCGGCGCAAATTCCGATTGTGTTCGGACGGGCGATGCCCATATAGGCCGCAGCCGCGCCGGCGCCCAAACCACCGGATAAATCCTTGCCCGACACCGACAATGACGACAAGACGCCGCTTCCGAGGCGGCTTTTTGGGGGCGACGCGGAAAGCCCACCGGCGCCATTGCCTGCGGCTTCGCGCGCCGGCTGGTGGAGACGACTGAGCCAGGGGCTTTCGCGTTCCTCGCAGGCGCTCGCCGCGGGGCTCACCGATATTTTTTCGAAGCGCCGCCTCGATCGCCGAACGCTCCAGGACTTGGAAGACGCGTTGATCCGCGCCGATCTCGGCCTTCCCGCCGCGAGCCGGATTGCCGAAGACGTTGGACGCGGCCGCTTCGACAAGGATGTCGATGTCGGCGAGGTCAAGGAAATTCTCGCCGCCGATATCGAAGGCTCGCTCGCCCCGGTCGCCAAGCCGTTGGAGATCGACGCCGCGCGGCGTCCTTTCGTGATCCTCGTCGTGGGCGTCAACGGCTCCGGCAAGACGACGACCATCGGCAAGCTTGCCGCCAAATTTTCGCGCCAAGGAAAGCGCGTCGCGCTGGTTGCGGGCGATACGTTCCGCGCCGCGGCGATCGAGCAATTGCGCATCTGGAGCGAGCGGCTCGGCTGCGAGGTCTTCGCGCGCGAAAGCGGCAGCGATGCCGCGGGCCTCGCCTACGACGCGCTAGATGCGGCGCGGCAGCGCGGCACCGACATTCTCATCATGGATACGGCCGGGCGGCTTCAAAACAGGACCGAGCTGATGGGCGAGCTCGAAAAGATCGTCCGCGTCATGAAGAAGCTCGATGCCGAGGCGCCGCATGCCGTGCTGCTGGTGCTCGATGCAACCGTCGGCCAGAACGCGCTTTCGCAGGTCGAACTTTTCGGGCGCAGCGCCGGCGTCACCGGCCTCGTCATGACCAAGCTCGACGGAACGGCGCGCGGCGGCATCCTCGTCGCCATTGCCGAGAAATTCAAACTGCCGATCCATTTCATCGGAGTCGGCGAAGGCGCCGACGATCTCGAGCCATTTGCGGCACGCGATTTCGCGCGCGCCATCGTCGGCCTCGATCCCTAGGCTTGCGCCATGCCCAGGCCTGGTGCAGGTAAGGCGCGGGCCGTCGAGGGACAAACGATGACAAAAACCGCGGATCGCGGCCGGGCGAAGGAGAAGACTCCGGCGCCCTGGTTCAAGCTGACGCTCGAACTCGGGCCGCTCTTTCTGTTCTTCTTCGCCAATGCGCGCCCGAAGCTCTTCGCGCCTTATGCCCGGCTGGTTCTCTCCCCCGCCCTGCTCGCCGGGCAGAACGCCGGCCTCTTCACCGCGACGGCCGTGTTGATCCCGGCCGCGGTCGCAGCACTCGCCGTTTCCTATCTGCGCACCAAGCGCCTGCCGGTGATGCCGGTCGTGACCGCGCTGCTGGTCGTCATCTTCGGCGCGCTCACCCTTTATTTTCAGGATCCGCGCTTCATCAAGATGAAGCCCACGATCCTTTACCTGGCCTTCGGCATCGCGCTGCTCGGCGGAATGATCTTCGACAAGCCGCTTCTGCCGGTCCTTCTCGACAATGCCATGCCGCTGACGGAGCGCGGCTGGCGCATTCTCACCCGGCGCTGGGGCATCTTCTTCTTGGCGCTGGCGCTCGCCAACGAAATCGTCTGGCGCACGCAATCCACCAATGTCTGGGTCGCATTCAAGTTTCCGGGTACCGTGATCATCATCTTCCTTTTCACCATAACGCAGGTTCCGTTCATGCTGCGCCATGAGCTCAAGGAGGAGGGCGGGGGCGATCTACCTGAAGAAGACGAGCGTCACGATCACAAAGACCGGCAAGAGAATCGCGCCTGACCAGGCGAGATAGAGAAAGAAGCCGGGCATCGCCACGCGGGCGCGCAGCGCCAGCGCGTAAATCATGAAATTCGGCGCATTGCCGATATAGGTCAAAGCCCCCATGAACACGGCGCCAACCGAGATCGCGGCAAGCGCCTGGGAATGCGCCCCCATGAGCGTCGCCGGATTGCCGCCCGCGAGACCGAAGAAGACGAGATAGGTCGGCGCATTGTCGAGCACCGAGGACAAAAGCCCGGTTGCCCAAAAATAAGCGGCGGCGTTCGGCGTCGCGTCGGGCCGCGCCAGCGCTTCGACGATGGGCTGAAAAGGCCCATGCGAATTTGCTTCGAGCATGGCCATGACGGGAATGATGCAGACGAAGATCGCTGCGAAAAGCTTGGCCACTTCTTCGAGCGGCCCCCAGCTGAAATGATTGGCTTCGTGGTCGGCGCGCGGCGTCACGGCGAGCGAGACGAGGCCGATCGCCAGCATCGCCGCGTCGCGCAGCACATCCTGCAATTCGAGCCTTGTGCCGAGAACGCCGACGCCAACTCCCGGATGCCAGAGAGCGCTCGTCAATATGGCGGCGACGGTCGCCAGGATCAGCGCGACATTTTTCAAGCCGCGGATTTGCAGGCGCGTCTCCCCGCCGTCCGAGACGGCCTTCTCTTTGCTGAAGAAATAAAGGTCGATGAGGAAGAAAACGGCGAGCAGCAGGCCGGAAGCCAGCAACATGTGCGGCCAAAGAGTCTGCAAAGGCCAAAAGAAATCGACGCCCCGCAGGAACCCGAAGAAAAGCGGCGGATTGCCGAGCGGACTCAGCACGCCGCCGACATTGGCGACCAGGAAGATGGTGAAGATCATCACATGCACCTTGTGGCGGCGCTGCGCATTGGCCTGCAGCAGCGGCCTGACCAAGATCATCGACGCGCCGATCGAGCCGATGACATTGGCCGCCAGCGTCCCGGCGGCGAGCAATCCGGTGTTGGTGAGCGCAGTGGCGCGGTCGAGATCGGAAACCACGATACCGGCCGCCGCCGTGTAGAAAGCAAAGAGCATGAGGATGAACGGCAGATAGTAGCTCAGCATGCTCGCGGCGAAGGCGGCGAAGGTCGGCCCCGCTCCTTCATGCGCGACGAGCAGGACGAGGGCGAGCAGCGCCCAGAAGCCCGCCGCCTTGCCGAAATGAACATGCCAAAGCCGCTTGGCGAAGATCGGGCCGAGAGCGATCGAAAGCAGCAGAGCGGGAAACGGCAGGCCGAGCCAGAGCGGCATGTGCGCGCCGTCGAGAACATCCATTTTCAGTGCGCCTCGTCCCAGTTCCGCGCCGCCTTGGCATCGACCTGCAAGGGCACGCTGAGCTGCACGGCCGGATGCGGCGCCTCGATCATGATGGAGCGCGCTAATGCAATCGTCGCCTCGACCTCGTCGTCCGGCACTTCGAAAACCAGCTCGTCATGCACTTGCAGCAGCATCTGCGCCTTGAGGCCGGCTTTTTCGAGCGCCGCGTCCATGCGCACCATGGCGCGGCGGATGATGTCGGCGGCAGAACCCTGGATCGGCGCATTGATCGCGGCGCGCTCGTTGAAGGCGCGCTCCGAGGGATTCGAGGCATTGATGCGCGGGTAGTGGCATTTGCGGCCGAAGATCGTCGTCACATAGCCCCGCGCGCGGGCAATTGCCTTGGTCTCATCCATATAGGAGCGGATGCCCGGGAAGCGCTCGAAGTATTTCTTGATGTAGGCGCCGGCCTCCTCGCGCGCTATGCCGAGCTGATTGGCGAGACCGAAGGACGATATGCCGTAGATAATGCCGAAATTGATCGCCTTGGCGCGGCGGCGCACTTCGGGGGGCATGCCTTCGACCGCCACGCCGAACATTTCGGAGGCGGTCATGGCGTGAATGTCGTGGCCTTGAGCGAAAGCCTCGCGCAATTGCGGAATGTTGGCGATGTGGGCGAGCAGCCGAAGCTCGATCTGTGAATAATCGGCCGAGAGCAGCTTGTGCCCGGGAGTTGCGATGAAGGCGCTGCGGATCTTGCGCCCCGCCTCGGTGCGGATCGGAATGTTCTGCAGATTGGGTTCCGAAGACGACAGCCGGCCGGTCGTCGTCGCGGCGAGCGCATAGGACGTGTGAACGCGATGCGTCTTGGGGTTGACGTAGGTCGGCAGCGCATCCGTGTAGGTCGATTTGAGCTTGGCGAGCTGCCGCCAGTTGAGGATGCGCGCCGCGAATTCGTTGCCTTCTTCGGCCAGATCTTCGAGAACGCCGGCCGCCGTGGACCAGGCGCCGGTCGCCGTGCGTTTCGCGCCCGGCAGACCCATCTTGCCGAAGAGAATGTCGCTCAACTGCTTGGTCGAGCCGAGATTGAAGGTCTCGCCGGCGCGCTCGTAGATCTCGGCTTCGAGCCGCGCCATGTCCTGCGCGAATTCTCCCGAGAGCCGCGAAAGAATGTGGCGGTCGATCGAAATGCCGCGCGCCTCCATGCGCGCCAGCGTCTCGATCATTGGCCGCTCCAAAGTCTCGTAGACATTGGTCATGTGCTCGGCCGGCAGGCGCGGCTTCAGCACCTCCCAGAGGCGCAAGGTCACGTCGGCGTCCTCGCCCGAATATTCGGTCGCTTTGTCGATCGGTACCCGCGCGAAGCCGATGAAGCTGCGCCCCGATCCCGCGACCTCGCCGAAGGCGAGCGGCTTGTGGCCGAGATATTTTTCGCTGAGCACGTCCATGCCGTGGTCGGTCAGCCCCGCATCGAGCACATAGGACATGAGGAGCGTGTCCTCGATCGGCTTCACGGCAATGCCCAAAGTCTTGAAGACCAGAGTATCGAACTTGGCGTTATGCGCGATCTTCAAGGCGCCGCCGCCTTCGAGCAGCGGTTTCAGGCGGGCGAGAACGTCCTCCGCCTTCAATTGTCCCGGCAAGAGATCTCCGCCGCCGAAGAGATCTCCGCCGCCCTCGCCTCTGTGGCGCAGGGGAATGTAGCAGGCCCGCCCCGGCGCGACGCAAAGCGAAATGCCGATCAGCTCGGTGTTCATCGCATCGAGCGAGGATGTCTCGGTATCGATCGCGACGCGGCCCGCCTCGAATGCCGCGGCGATCACCTGATCGAGTTGATCGAAAGTCGTGATCGCCGCATAGGCGGCGCGATCGAAAGGGACGCCCGGCGCCGCCGCGGCGCGCGCCGCGGCCAGTTCGCCGGGGCCCGTCGCGGCGATCCGCCTTTCGGGCGGCGCGCCATAACGGGCGTTCTTGCGCGGACCCGCAATCGCCCCGGCGACCGCGGTGGCCGGTTCGGGCTCGGCCTCGGTCGCGCCGTTAAGCGGCGCAATCGCCGGGGCGTCGGAGCTGGACCAGCCTGCCCCACCCGCAAAAGCCGGATCGGGCTCGACCGTCTCGGCGGCGACGCCGAAATAATCGGCGGCGCGCTTGGTTATCGTTGTAAATTCCATCGCCTTCAGAAAGGCGACGAGCGCCTGCGGATCGGGCGAAGGCACGCCCAGGTCGTCGAGCGGCACGCTGAGGTTCACGTCGCGGTCGAGGCTGACGAGCCGCTTCGAGACCTTGATCAGCGCGACGCTTTCGGGATCGGTCAAAACTTCGCGCCGCTTCGGCTGCTTGATCTCGGAGGCGTGCGCCAGAAGCGTATCGAGATCGCCGTATTCGCCGATGAGCTGCGCCGCGGTCTTGATGCCGATGCCGCGCGCCCCGGGTACGTGATCCGTCGAATCGCCGGCGAGCGCCTGCACGTCGATAACCTTTTCGGGCGGCACGCCGAAATAGTCGAGCACTTCCGCAATGCCGATCTTGCGCTCCTCGCGCGCCCCCTTGGCGCCCGCCTCGCCTGAAGCCGGATCGTACATGGCGATTCCATCGCCAACGAGATGCATCAAATCCTTGTCGGCGGAGATGATGAGCACGTCGGCGCCGCGTTGGCGGGCTTGGCAGGCGTAGGTGGCGATGAGATCGTCGGCCTCGTAGCGGTCCTGCTCGATCGGAACCATGCCGAAGGCGCGCACCGCGGCGCGCATCAGCGGGAATTGCGGGATCAGATCGTCCGGCGGCTCGGCGCGGTTGGATTTGTACGGTGGATAGATTTCGCGCCGGAAGGAATCTTCCGACTTGTCGAAGATGATGGCGAGATGCGTCGGCTTGATGCCGGCCGCCCCTTCGCGGATGAACTGAAAGAGCTTGGTGCTGAACAGCCGCACGGCCCCGGTCGGCAGCCGATCGGAGCGGTAATTATATTTCGGATCCTGACGGATCGACTGAAAATAGGCGCGGAAGACGAAGGAAGACCCGTCGACGAGAAAGACGTGATCTCCGCTCTTCACCGGACGATGGGTCGGGGCCATGGCGGCTTTTGCCAGAGAAGATCGTGTTGATGCCAGCATAAACGAGGCACGGGGCCCATGCCATGAACGGGCGCGGGCGGCGCCGAGGGCAAGCCGGCCCGGACGCTCTGGATGGTTCCGGCAAGCCTCTCTGCTGCGGTGCGGCAGTTAGCCGCCAATGGTAGTTAAGAAAAATCAGGCTTTCACGATAACGCCATGAAAAATCCACAGAAAATTAGCTTGAACGGGCATCGCATTTCATATTGCGCCGCACTATATCCGACCTGAGCCGGACTGCCGGCTGACGCAACTGGGTGGAGCGGCGCGATGAAGCTTCTTGAAAACCTGGGGCTTGGTCTCGAGGGACGCGGCGCGAATTGGCCGCCGCGCCGCCTGTCGCTTGCCCTGCAAGGCGGCGGCTCTTTCGGAGCCTTCACCTGGGGCGTGCTCGACCGCCTGCTCGAAGAGCCGGAGATCGGCTTCGACACGGTCAGCGGCACATCGGCCGGCGCCATCAACGCCGTGCTGCTCGCCGCCGGTCTCGCCGAAGCCGGCCCGGCCGCGGCGCGCGCCAAACTCAAGCGCTTCTGGGAGCGGCTCAGCCGCACGGCGGCTTTCGGCCCTTTCGGGGCGGCGGCCGGCTTTGCGCCTGCCTCCGGCACGTTTTCCTTCTGGACGCGGCTGCTTTCGCCCTACCAATATAATCCGCTCGACCTCAATCCGCTGCGCGCGCTCATCAACGAAGAGGTGGACTTCGACCGGCTGCGGCTCGCCGCGCCGATCGGCCTGCTCATCGCGGCAACGCGCGTCGGTGATGGTCGGGCGCGCATTTTCAGAAACGCGGAAATCAGCGCCGATTCCGTGCTCGCCTCGGCGAGCCTGCCGCTTTATCACCACGCCGTGACCATCGACGATGTCGCCTATTGGGACGGCGGCTATTCCGCCAACCCTCCGCTTCTCGACCTGGTCATGGAAAGTGAGGCTCCCGACGTTCTTGTCGTGCAGATCACGCCGATGCGCAGTGCCGATGTGCCGACCACGTCGCGCGACATCATCCGCCGCCTCGACCAGATCACGTTCAATGCCTCGCTGCAGACCGAGATCAGCACGCTCGGCTGGCATGCGGCGCGCAGCCGCGGGATTTTCGGACTGCTGTCGCGCGAAGGCCGCAAGCTCCGGCGGCTTACGCTGCACCGTATTGCCGCCGAGGAGGAATTCACGGGGCTTTCCGAGGCGAGCGCCAACAATCTCGATTGGCGCTTTCTCTCGAACCTCAGCGACCATGGCCGCGCCGCGGCGCAGGCATGGCTGGCGAACAAAGAGACGGAGCCGGCCTCCCTCGATCTCGAACAGCGCTTGCGAACCTCGTTCGCGCCGTAGGTCACTTCATTTTCGCCAGAACGCAAGAATGATCGAGCAGGCTCGCACCATGCGCGAGACGGCCGTGCGCCGGATCGGCGCGCGCCGCGAGCAGAACGAAGCCGTTGCGGGCCCGCGCGAAACTGACGCCGGCGACGACCAAGGTCTCCTCGCCCATATGTTGGGCCGCGCCGGGCACGCCGCGCGCCAGAAGCCTGAACGGATTTTCGCGGGCGAGCGCCGCCGCCGAAAGGCGGCGCGCGAC
>JASHVQ010000231.1 GCA_030044485.1 Methylovirgula sp.
CGCTGCTGCTGCGCCGCCCGCCGGGGCGCGAGGCCTATCCGGGCGACGTCTTCTATCTGCATTCGCGGCTGCTCGAACGCGCCGCCAAGCTCAACGACGAACACGGCGGCGGCTCGCTGACCGCGCTGCCGGTCATCGAAACCCAGGCCAACGACGTCTCGGCCTATATTCCGACCAACGTCATTTCGATCACCGACGGGCAGATCTTCCTGGAGACGGACCTCTTCTACCAAGGCATCCGACCGGCCGTGAACGTCGGCCTCTCGGTGTCGCGCGTCGGCTCTTCGGCGCAGACCAAGGCCATGAAGAAAGTCGCGGGCCGCATCAAGGGCGAGCTTGCGCAATATCGCGAAATGGCTGCCTTCGCCCAGTTCGGCTCCGATCTCGATGCCACGACGCAGCGCCTCTTGGCGCGCGGTTCGCGTTTGACGGAGCTTCTGAAACAGCCGCAGTTCTCGCCGCTCAAAATGGAAGAGCAGGTCTGCGTGATCTACGCCGGCGTCAACGGCTATCTCGATCCGCTGCCGGTCGATCGGGTGCGATCCTTCGAGGACGGGCTGCTCGCACTGTTGCGCGGCAAACACGCCGACCTTCTCGAGACGATCCGCGCCTCGCGAGATCTTTCCGACGGTTCGGCCGCGAGCCTGAAGTCGATCGTCGAATCCTACGCCAAATCCTTCGCTTGATGCTGAAAGATTAGCCCCGTGCCGTCGCTGAAGGATCTGCGTAACCGCATCGCCTCGGTCAAGGCGACACAGAAGATCACCAAGGCGATGCAGATGGTCGCCGCCGCCAAGCTGCGCCGCGCGCAAATGGCGGCCGAGGCGGCGCGGCCCTATGCGGAGCGCATGGAGAAGGTGATCGCCCATATCGCCCGCGGCTCGGGCGTCGGTTCTCCCGTGCCGGCGCTGCTGCGCGGCACGGGCAGCGAGGGCGTGCATCTCTTGATCGTCTGCACGGCGGAGCGCGGTCTTTGCGGGCCGTTCAATTCGGCGATCGCGCGGCTGGCGCGCGACAAGGCAACCGCGCTGATCGCGGAAGGCAAGACCGTCAAAATCCTCTGCGTCGGCAAGAAGGGATACGATCTTCTGAAGCGCCAGTTCGGCGCGCAAATCCTCGAAGTCGTCGATTTGCGCGGCGTCCGGCAGCTCAGGTTCGCCAACGCCGATTCGGTCGGCCGCAAGATCATCGATCTCTTCGAAAAAGGCGAGTTCGACGTCGCCACGCTTTTCTTTTCGCGCTTCCGCTCGGTGATCATGCAGATTCCGACGGGCCAGCAGATCATTCCCGTGCAGCCCCCCGAACATGCCGCGGCGGGCGGGGCGGTCTATGACTTCGAACCGGACCCTAACGAACTCCTCTCGGCGCTTTTGCCGCGCAACATTTCGGTGCAGGTGTTTCGCGCCCTCCTCGAGAACGCCGCCTCCGAACAGGGCGCGCGCATGAGCGCCATGGACAATGCGACGCGCAATGCCGGCGAGATGATCAAGAAGCAGACGCTCAAATACAACCGCACGCGCCAGGCGATGATCACCAAGGAATTGATCGAGATCATTTCCGGCGCCGAAGCGCTTTAGAATTGAGACAGAGGACGCAGATGATGGCTGACGCCCAAACCCAGCACACCGGCCGGATCACGCAGGTCATCGGACCGGTGATCGACGTGAAATTCGACGGTCATTTGCCGAAGATCCTCAATGCGCTCGAGACCCGGAACCAGGGCAACCGCCTGGTGCTCGAAGTCGAACAGCACCTCGGCGAAGATACCGTGCGCTGCATCGCCATGGACGTATCCGAAGGCCTGGTGCGCGGCCAGCCCGTGATGGACACTGGCGGCCCGATCACCGTTCCGGTCGGCGCCGCCTGTCTCGGCCGCATCATGAATGTGATCGGCGAGCCGGTCGACGAAGCAGGCCCGATCGAATCCAAGACGCGCCGCGCCATCCATCAGCCGGCGCCCGCCTACGCCGAACAGGCGACGGAAGCGCAGATTCTCGAAACCGGCATCAAGGTCGTGGATCTGCTTGCGCCCTATGCGAAGGGCGGCAAGGTCGGGCTCTTCGGCGGCGCGGGAGTCGGCAAGACCGTGCTCATCATGGAGCTCATCAACAATATCGCCAAGGCGCACGGCGGCTATTCGGTCTTTGCCGGCGTCGGCGAGCGCACGCGCGAGGGCAACGACCTCTATCACGAGATGATCGAGTCGAAGGTCAATGTGGATCCGCATATTGCCGGCACGGCCAAAGGCTCGAAATGCGCGCTGATCTACGGGCAGATGAACGAGCCGCCGGGCGCGCGCGCCCGCGTCGCGCTGACCGGCCTCACAGTCGCCGAGGATTTCCGCGACCAGGGCCAGGACGTGCTCTTCTTCATCGACAACATCTTCCGTTTCACGCAGGCGGGCTCGGAAGTCTCGGCACTTTTGGGCCGCATACCTTCCGCCGTCGGCTATCAGCCGACGCTCGCCACCGACATGGGCGATCTGCAGGAGCGGATTACGACGACGACCAAGGGTTCGATCACTTCGGTGCAGGCGATCTATGTGCCGGCCGACGATCTGACCGACCCGGCGCCGGCGACCTCCTTTACGCATCTCGACGCAACGACCGTGCTGTCGCGCACGATCGCCGAGAAAGGCATTTATCCCGCCGTCGATCCGCTCGATTCGACCTCGCGCATGCTCTCGCCGCTGGTCGTCGGCGAGGAACATTATCAGGTGGCGCGGCGCGTGCAGCAGATCCTGCAGCGCTATAAGGCGCTGCAGGACATCATCGCCATCCTCGGCATGGACGAGCTTTCGGAAGAGGACAAGCTGACGGTTGCGCGCGCCCGCAAGATCGAGCGCTTCCTGTCGCAGCCCTTCCACGTCGCCGAAGTATTCACCGGCTCGCCCGGCAAGCTTGTCGCGCTCGCCGACACGATCAAAGGGTTCAAGGGGCTGATCGAAGGCAAATACGATCACCTGCCGGAGGCTGCTTTCTACATG
>JASHVQ010000017.1 GCA_030044485.1 Methylovirgula sp.
GACGACGCCTTCAAACAGGCCTTCCGCACGGAAACGACGGCGAAGATTCTCGTCTTCGCCGGCGACGGACGGATCTTCACCCTCGAGGCGTCGAAACTGCCCGGCGGACGCGGCCAGGGCGAGCCGCTGCGGCTCATGGCCGACATCAGCGAAGGCGACGAGATCGTCTCGGTCTTTCCCTATGTGGCGGGCGAGAAAATGCTGGTCGCGGCAAGCGACGGGCGCGGCTTCATCGCGCCCTGCGACGAAATGGTCGGCGGCACGCGCAAAGGCAAGATGCTGCTCAACGTCGATCAGGCGCGGGCGGCGCTCATCGTGCCCGCCAGCGGCGATCACGTCGCAACCATCGGGCAGAACCGCAAGCTCCTGGTCTTCCCGCGCCAACAAGTACCGGAAATGGCGCGCGGCAAGGGCGTGCGGCTGCAGAAATATCGCGACGGCGGGATTTCCGACGCCCGCGTTTTCGCCCGCGCCGAAGGCTTGAGCTGGCAGGATTCGGCGGGGCGCAGGTTCACGCTCGCCTTCCGCGATCTGGCCGATTGGGTAGGCAACCGCGCCGAGGCCGGCCGCCTGCCGCCGAAGGGCTTTCCGAAGAGCAACAAATTCGGGTGAGGATCTAATCCGCCCGTTCCCAGCCGTTCATGCCAAGCCGTTCCTGCGGCAGGAAGCGCGCCTTATAGGCCATTTTGCGCGAGCCATTGACCCAATAGCCGAGATAGACATGTGGCAGGTCGAGGGCGCGGGCGCGGTCGATATGATCGAGGATCATGTGCGTCCCGAGCGAGCGGCTTCTCTCGTCCGGGTCATAGAAGGAATAGACCATGGAGAGACCGTCGGCGAGCAGATCGGTGAGGCAGACGCCGACCAGCGTTCCGCGCTCGCCGCCCGGCATGCGATATTCGATGAGCCGGCTTTGGACGTGGCTGTCCTCCACCATCATCGAATAATCGAGCACCGTCATGTCGGCCATGCCGCCGTCGCCGTGGCGGGCGTCGAGATAGGCGCGAAACAGCGCATATTGTTCGGAGGTCGGCTCGGTCCGCACCACGTTGCCGCAGACGTCGGCATTGCGCCGGAACACGCGCCGCAAGCCCTGTGACGGGCGGAATTCTTCGACCTTGACGCGTACTGAAACGCAGGCGCGGCAGTTCTCGCAGGCCGGCCGATAGGCGATCGTCTGTGAGCGGCGAAAGCCGGATTGCGTCAAGGCGTCGTTGAGCGCGCCGGCGCGCCGGCCGATCAGATGCGTGAAGACCTTGCGTTCCTCCCGCTTCGGCAGATAGGGGCAGGGCGAGGGCGCGGTCAGATAGAATTGCGGAGCGTCGCGCAGTTCTCGCGTCAAGCTCGTCTCTCTGCCCATCGGGGAGCAAGCCTCCTACTCGCGCCATCGTTTGAAGATAGTGCGACGCAAATCTTTAGCGTGAAGTTAGCTCGACCCCGGCCTGTCGCAAAGAGGAATTATCGCGCAAATTCGCGCGGGCGGCGCGTGACGATGACCCCGGCCAGCATGTCATGCAGGCAACGCTTGTCGTTCGAGAGAAGCGAGACGAGGAAGACGGGCGGGAACATCCAGCTCAGATAAAAAAGCACAGCGTGCACCGCAGCATTGAGAAAAGGCACGCGGCTTCCATCGAGGCAACGCATTTCGAGGTCCATGGCGCCCATGCCGGGCGTCGCCATCCGCCAGCCGGAGACGGTCAGCCCGTTGTAGAAGAAGGCGACGAGCGGGAAGAGCGGCGGGACGAAGAAAAGCGAAAGCCCGAGGGTTGCGATGATGAGCCCGAACCAGATCACGAAGGAGAGCACGCAGACGATGATGAAATCGAGACAAAGCGCCAGAATCCGCCGTGTCCGCACGCCGGCCAAAGCCTCGGGCGGCAGGGACGTGGCGACGAAATAGGGCCCACCGTAAAAATGTTCGGTCTGGCTCATGGCTGATCTCCGGCAGCGGCGCGGAAAAGCGCCGCCCGCCCAATGTGGTCCTTGCCGGGCGCGCCGACAAGTGGCCGCCCGGAACCCTTCCGGTCAATCTGCGCGGCGGGAGGCGTCTACTTTCTTTCCTTCAGCTTTTTGGCGGCGAGCGGCGCGAAATAGGTCAGCACGCCGTTGGCGCCGGCGCGTTTGAAGGCGACGAGGCTTTCGAGGACCGCCCGATCGGCGTCGAGCCAGCCGTTTTTGATGGCCGCCATGAGCATCGCATATTCGCCCGAGACCTGATAGGCGAAGGTCGGCACGCCGAAGGCTTCCTTCACCCGAAAGATCACGTCGAGATAGGGCAGCCCCGGCTTGACGATGATCATGTCGGCGCCTTCCTCGAGGTCGAGCGCGACTTCACGCAAGGCTTCGTCCGTGTTGGCCGGGTCCATCTGATAGGTGCGCTTGTCGCCGATAAGCACCGCCCTTGTGCCGATCGCATCGCGGAAGGGGCCGTAAAAGGCCGATGCATATTTCGCCGCGTAGGACATGATGGCGACACTCTCGAAGCCTTCGGCGTCGAGCCCGGCGCGGATGGCGGCGACCCGCCCGTCCATCATGTCGGAGGGCGCGATGATGTCGGCGCCGGCGCGCGCCTGGTTCAAGGCCTGCGTGACGAGTACGGCGACCGTCGCGTCGTTGACGATCTCCTCGCCTTCGAGCAGTCCGTCGTGGCCGTGGCTCGTGTAGGGATCGAGCGCCACGTCGGTGACGATCCCAAGATGCGGGGCGGCGCGTTTGATGGCCTTGATCGCGCGGCAGACGAGATTGGCTTCGTTCAAAGCTTCCGAGGCTTCGGCGTCGCGCAGCGAGGCTTGGATATTGGGAAAGAGCGCCAGCGCCGGGATGCCGAGCCCGGCGGCGTTTTCCGCGGCGCGCACCGCCTCGTCGATCGACAGCCGCTCGACACCGGGCATGGAGTCGACCGGCTCGCGCAGGCCCTCGCCTTCGATTAGGAAGATCGGCCAGATGAGATCATTGACCGCGAGCTCGTGTTCGCGCACGAGCCGGCGCGTCCATTCGGCCTTGCGGTTGCGCCGCAGCCGCTGGCCGAGGGCGAGTTTGTTCTTGAGAGGCGTCGATGCCATGATTTCCTCAATTCTTCGGATTCATAGCACGCGCCGGCGCTTGGCGCGCAAGTGGTCTGACCGGCCGCTTCTAGCCAGGCTCTCGCCCAAATTGACGGGCCGGCCTTGGAACGTCTAATGCGGCCGCAGCATGAACGAAGCGGAAATCACCTGCGAGACGGCCGGCCGTTGCGGGCTCATCACGCTCAACCGGCCGCGCGCCCTGAACGCGCTCACTTCGGAGATGATCGCGGCCATGCGCGGCGGGCTGGAGGCGTTCGCGCGCGATCCAAAGGTCGGCAATGTCGTCGTCCGAAGCGCAAACCCCGCGGCCTTCTGCGCCGGCGCCGACATCAAGCACGTCGCCCAACTCGGCAAGGCCGGGCGCCATGCGGAGCAACTGGCCTTTCTGCGCATGGAATATGGCAATTGCCGCCGGATCAAATTCTATCCCAAGCCCTATGTCGCTTTGGTCGACGGGCTCGTCATGGGCGGCGGGGCGGGGATCGCGGTCAACGGCGCCTATCGCGTCTTCGGCGAACATGTGAGCTTCGCCATGCCCGAAGTGGGCATCGGCTTTTTCCCGGACGTCGGAGCAAGTTATTTTCTGCCGCGCCTGCCGGCGGAAATCGGAACCTATCTCGCCGTGACCGGGGCGCGCTGCACGGCCGGCGATGGCCTGGCGCTCGGGCTCGCTGATGCGCATGTGCCGGCGGCGCGCTTCGATGCGTTGCTGGAGCGTTTCGCGGCTGGCGAAGATGTCGAAGGAGCCATTGCGGCGGAGAGAATTGCTGCGCCCGCCGCGGATTTGCTTGCCGAGCGCGATGTGATCGAAACCTGTTTCGCCGTGCCGACGCTCGCCGCGGTCGTCGCCAATGTCGAGGCCGCGGCCGGCGCGGGCAAAGCCTTCGCGCAAGCGACGTCAAAACTGTTGCGTTCGCGTTCACCGACGAGCATGGCGATAGCTCTCAGGCAAATGCGGTTCGGAGCTAAGCTCGATTTCGTCGAGGCCTTGCGCATGGAGTTTCGCATAGCCTCGCGGATCGTGTATGGACATGATTTTTACGAGGGCGTGCGCGCAACCTTGATCGACAAGGATCATCATCCCTCCTGGAAGCCCGCCTCGGTCGAGGCAATTTCTGCGGCCGGGATCGAGGCGCATTTCGCGCCGCTCGCCGAAGGACTCGAACTCTTTGCGGCGGCGGACCGCGCATGAATATCTTCGGTTCTCCCGAGCACAAGGAAGAGGGCCCCGCGCCCGGGGCCGCCATCCGACTCAATCAGGCGCATCCCGGCGTGGCGCAGACGCCCTGGGGATCGATCCTCGTCATTTTCATGCGCGTGCTCGCCGGCCTATGGATATGCCAAGGACTCGCCGAATGGGCGCTCGTCCTCGTGCCAAGTCAGCCGGTGTTCGATACTTTACCCGGCGCCGTCTCGGCGGCGGTGATCTTCTTTGCTATCGCCGACCTTGTCGCCGCCGTCGGGCTGTGGCTCGCCACGCCTTGGGGCGGCGCGCTTTGGCTTTTTGCGGCGAGCTCGCAAATCTTCGTCGCCATGACGATCAGAAATGCGATCGCCATAGTCTGGGTCGCCGCCGACGTTATTTTGATCGCCGCCTATTTCGTGCTGACGTTCAAGGCGAGCGAACAGCGCGAGCCGTGACGCGCCGCGCATTTCTCGTTCAAATGCACGGCGTATGAACGGGATCGTAAGTTAATGAACTCAATTCTTAAGCAGTGTTACCGTAAAAATCGAATTGATTTCAACATTGATTCACTGCAACCACTAAACCTCTGATTCAGCGTGTTACTTAAACTCGTTTTCATTGGCGCACATTATAGATCATCCCTCAATGAGCCGCGGCAAAGGGGAGGCTCGTTTGGAAAATGAAGGGATGGGTCATGAACAGCGTTCTCAAGACCGAGGTTGCTCCGGCACGCAGCGGGCGGGTGAACGAGATAAGGCCGGCTTATATCGAGGCGCTCACGCTTGTCGAGCGTCTGCATCGGCGACTGCTCGATGTCATCAAGGATGAATTCGACCGGCGCGGGCGCAGCGACGTCAATTCGGTGCAGGCCTTGCTGCTCTACAACATCGGCGACAAGGAACTGACCGCCGGCGAATTGCGCACGCGCGGCTATTATCTCGGATCGAACGTGTCGTACAACGTGAAGAAGCTGGTGGAGATGAACTACCTCCATCATGCGCGTTCGCGCCTCGATCGCCGTTCGGTGCGTATCAGCCTCACGCCAAAGGGCAAGGAAGTCCACGACATCGTCGCCGGGCTCTATGACAAGCATGTCCTGACGGTCGAGCAGATCGGCGGCATTTCGCACGACGAATTCGCTCGCCTCAACCAATCCTTGAACCGGCTCGAACGGTTCTGGACCGATCAGATCCGCTTTCGCCTCTAAAGGGCAGGCTCGGGTGGCACAGCTGCGGCGCGCGCGTTTTCCGGAACGGCGCGCCGCCTTTATTTGGCCGACTGCCGGCCTCGCATCTCGCGACGAATTGACCGCTGTCGGCGATGCCGGGTCGCCAAAATCCGCTTAACATCGCTCCTGCCGGATCTGGCGGCTGGCGAGAGATTTGCCTCCGGCCGCGCATCGGTCACAAAATAGCCGCCCATTTGGGGCCTCTTAACCACGAGTCGCGATGCTGGATTTAGCGAGCTTTGCCCGGGCGGTGCCCGGCATTTCCGAGGCAATGCCGCAGAATCGGATTGCGCCCGCCGCAGTATCCCCAGCAGATTTCCGGAGCTTGCATTGACCAAGTCATCGCCCGAGTCTTCGCCCAAGTCTTCGTGCAAGTCTTCGCGCAAGTCTTCGCGCGACCTTTTGAGACTGAAATTCATGCGTTTCGGCAATAGTTTGGCGGCGCTTCTTCTGCCCGCCGGCCTGTTGACGGCGGGTCTTTCAACCCATGTGCTGGCCGGCGACGGGTTCGACAACCAGGCCGAGTGGGCGCAGAGCTATGATGCCGACGCGCATTTGGCCGTCACCCGTTCCACCACGCCTATTCTTTCGCCCGAAACCTTCACGGCGACGGAACAGGCCGCCGAGCGCTACCGGCAGATCGTCGCCACCGGCGGCTGGGTCCAGGTTCCTTCGGAGACGAGCCTGAGGCTCGGCTCCGAAGGCGACGCCGTGGTCGCCCTGCGCAGACGGCTTTCGACCGCCGGCGATCTCGATGCGAGCGCCGGTC
>JASHVQ010000232.1 GCA_030044485.1 Methylovirgula sp.
GGCGCGCCGCCCGCATTGGCGCGTCGTCGAAGAAAGTCTCGATCTCGTGTCCGTATTGGAACGCGAGGCGGGCCGGGATCGCGTGCTGCTGGTCGATTGCTTGACCCTTTGGCTGAGCAATGTCATGCACGGGTGCGATCCCGAGGCCGAATGCGGGCTTTTGGCGCAGGCGATCAAGGGGCTCGCCGGCCCGGCGATCTTCATATCCAACGAGGTCGGAGCGGGGATCGTCCCGCAGACCGAGCTTGGGCGGAAATTTCGCGATGCGCAGGGGCGCCTCAATCAGGCGGTCGCCGCGGCCTGCGATGCAACAGTGCTCATGGCCGCCGGCCTGCCCCTGGTCCTGAAGCCCAAAGCCAGCGTCGTGCTGAGGCTTTAACCGGCGGCGGCGGTTGCGATTGAGAGCGGCCAATGTATAAAAGCAATTCTTGTGTAGAATGTTGAGTTAATACGGAAATTCTCTGTGAATAGCCGCCTCTCCGCGCATCTTCGCCAGCTCGAAGCCGAAGCGATTTTCATCATGCGCGAGGTGGTCGCCGAATTCGAACGGCCGGTCCTGCTTTACTCGATTGGCAAGGATTCGGGGGTGATGCTGCATATCGCCCAGAAGGCCTTCTATCCCGGCAAGCTGCCCTTTCCCCTTTTGCACATCGATACGACCTGGAAGTTCAAGGATATGATCGCCTTCCGCGACGCCACCGCCGCGCGCCTCGGGCTTGAGCTCATCGTCTACACCAACGAAGAAGGCTTGAAGCGCGGCATCTCGCCGATTGCCTCGGGCTCGGCATTGCATACGCAGGTGATGAAGACCGAGGCTCTGCGCCAGGCAATTGACAAATATCGTTTCGACGCGGCCTTCGGCGGAGCGCGGCGCGACGAAGAAAAGAGCCGCGCCAAGGAGAGAATTTTTTCGCATCGCTCGGCGACGCATGCCTGGGATCCCCGCAACCAGCGCCCGGAACTTTGGCGCGTGTTCAACACCCGCATCAAGCCCGGAGAGTCGATGCGCGTTTTCCCGCTCTCGAATTGGACCGAACGCGACGTTTGGGACTATACGGCCGCGGAATCGATCCCCGTCGTGCCGCTCTATTTCGCCAAAGAGCGCCCGGTGGTTGAGCGTGACGGAACCCTGATCATGGTCGACGACGACCGGCTGCCGCTGCAGCCGGGGGAGACGCCGCGCATGGAGCGCGTCCGCTTTCGCACCCTCGGCTGCTATCCGCTCTCGGGCGCGATCCGCTCCGACGCCGCGACGCTCGACGACATCGTCGCCGAAATGCGCTCGACCAATATGTCGGAGCGCCAGGGCCGGCTCATCGATCACGACGAGGCCGGATCGATGGAAAAGAAAAAGCGCGAGGGCTATTTCTGATGCACGAGGCCCTCGAGATCGACGCTTTGCAACAGGCTGCTGCGTCGGCGGGCGAGGTTGCGCTGCCGACCTTGCGATTTCTCACGTGCGGTTCCGTCGACGACGGCAAGTCCACGTTGATCGGCAGACTGCTTTATGAGCAGCAGCTCATCCATGTCGATCAGCTCGCCGCGCTCGAACGCGACTCGAAAAAGCACGGCACGGTGGGTGCCGAGATCGATTTCGCCCTGCTCGTCGACGGGCTCGAGGCGGAGCGCGAACAGGGCATCACCATCGACGTCGCATATCGGGCTTTCTCGACCACCAAGCGCGCCTTCATCGTCGCCGACACGCCGGGCCATGAGCAATATACGCGCAACATGGCAACCGGCGCTTCGAATTGCGATCTCGCCGTTCTGCTCGTCGATTGCCGCAAGGGCCTGCTCGCCCAGACTCATCGGCATGCGGCCATCGTCGCGCTGCTCGGAATCCGGCACGTGGTGTTGGCCGTAAACAAGGTGGACCTCGTCGGCTATGATCGCGCCGTTTTCGAGAAGATAGCCGCCGCATTCGAAGCTTTCGCCGCCCCGCTCGGATTTACGACCTGCGTGCCCATCCCGATTTCGGCGCGTTTCGGCGACAATATATCCGGCCGCAGCGCGCGCACGCCATGGTATCAAGGCCCGGCCCTGCTTTCCTACCTCGAATCGATAAGCGTCGAGGAAGACCGCGGCGCTTTGCCCTTCCGCATGCCGGTGCAATGCGTGATCCGGCCGCATCTCGACTTCCGCGGCTTTTGCGGGACGATCGCCTCGGGCTCGGTGCGCCCGGGCGATGAAGTCGTGGTCGCGCTTTCGGGAAAATCGACGCGCGTCGAGCGCATCGTCGCCGCGGATGGGGATCTCGATTTTGCGGGCGCCGGCGATTCCGTCAGCATCGCGTTGACCGACACGCTCGATGTCGGACGCGGCGACATTCTCGCTGCCCCGCATGCGCGCCCCGAAGTCGTCACCGAGTTCGCCGCCAAACTCATCTGGATGGGAGACGAGAAACTCGCCGTCGGCCGCTCCTATCTGATGAAGATCGCGGCGCGCACCGTCCCGGTCACCGTGACCGCGCTCGATTACCGGCTTGACGTCACGACGCTCAAGCAAATTCCGGCCGCGACGCTTGCGCTCAACGAGGTCGGCTTTTGCAAGCTCGCCGCCACGGCGCCTTTCGCCTTCGATCCCTATTCCGAAAATCGCGTTACCGGCGCGTTCATCCTCATCGATCGCTACAGCAATGCCACGGCCGCCGCGGGACTCGTCGCCTTCGGGCTGCGGCGCGCGACCAATGTCCATCCGCAGGACGTGACGATCACCAAGGAGGCGCGAGCCTGCCTCAAGCATCAACGCCCCGCGGTTCTCTGGTTCACGGGCCTGCCGGGATCGGGCAAGTCGACCATCGCCA